>DASXJJ010000212.1:0-17173 GCA_036497465.1 Pseudonocardia sp.
GATCGACGCCGACGGCAGCTACCTGGGCAAGTACCGCAAGCACCACATCCCGCAGCTGCCCGGGTTCTGGGAGAAGTACTACTTCCGGCCCGGCAACCTGGGCTGGCCGGTGTTCGACACCGCCGTGGGCAAGGTCGGCGTGTACATCTGCTACGACCGGCACTTCCCGGAGGGCTGGCGGGCGCTCGGGCTGGCCGGCGCGCAGATCGTCTACAACCCGTCGGCGACCAGCCGGGGCCTGTCGTCGTACCTGTGGAAGCTCGAGCAGCCGGCCGCCGCGGTGGCCAACGAGTACTTCATCGCGGCGATCAACCGGGTCGGCGTGGAGGAGTACGGCGACAACGACTTCTACGGCACCAGCTACTTCGTCGACCCGCGCGGCCAGTTCGTCGGCGAGCCGGCCTCCGGCCACGACGAGGAGCTGCTGGTGCGCGACCTGGACCTCGACCTGATCGACCAGGTCCGCCAGCAGTGGCAGTTCTACCGGGACCGGCGTCCGGACGCCTACCAGCCGCTGGTGCAGCCGTGAGCACGGCCGAGCGGTCCACCGGGATCCACTCGGAGCTGCTCAAGCGCCGCCAGGCGGTGCTGCCGTCCTGGCTGTCGACCTACTACGCCGAGCCGATCGAGATCGAGCGCGGCGAGGGCCGGCACGTCTGGGACGCCGAGGGGAACCGGTACCTGGACTTCTTCGGCGGCATCCTCACCACGATGACCGCGCACGCATTGCCCGAGGTCACCGCGGCCGTGTCCGAGCAGGCCGGGAAGATCCTGCACAGCTCCACGCTGTACCTGAACCGGCCGATGATCGAGCTGGCCGAGCGGGTGGCCGAGCTGTCCGGCATCCCGGACCCGAAGGTGTTCTTCACCGCCAGCGGCACCGAGGCGAACGACACCGCGCTGCTGCTGGCCACCGGCTACCGGTCGTCCAACCAGGTGCTGGCGCTGCGCAACAGCTACCACGGCCGGTCGTTCTCCTCGGTCGGGATCACCGGAAACTCCGGGTGGTCGCCGACCAGCCTCTCCCCGGTGCAGACCTACTACGTGCACGGCAGCCGCCGGCGCGGCGGGCCGCTGGGCGAGCTGGACGACGCAGCCTTCACCTCGGCCTGCGTGGCCGACCTGGAGGACGTGCTGGGTCAGGTCAGGGACAACGTGGCCTGCCTGATCGCCGAGCCGATCCAGGGCGTCGGCGGCTTCGCCATGCCGCCGGACGGGCTGCTCGGCGAGTTCAAGAAGGTGCTGGACGCGCACGGCATCCTGTGGATCTCCGACGAGGTGCAGACGGGGTGGGGCCGCACCGGCGAGCACTTCTGGGGCTGGCAGGCGCACGCGGCCGGGGGCGCCGTGCCGGACATGGTCACCTTCGCCAAGGGCCTGGGCAACGGGCTGTCCATCGGCGGCGTGGTGGCCCGCGCGGAGATCATGGACAGCGTCCCCGCCAACTCCATCTCGACCTTCGGCGGCAGCCCGGTCACCGCGGCGGGCGCGCTGGCCAACCTGCGCTACACCCTCGACCACGACCTGCAGGGCAACGCGGCCAGGGTCGGCGCCGTGCTGCGCGGCGAGCTGGACCGGGCGGCCGGGCTGCCCGGGGTCGCGGAGATCCGCGGCAAGGGGCTGATGCTCGGGGTCGAGCTGGAGCACCCGGACGGCCGGCCGTCGCCCCAGGCGGCGTCCGACGTGCTGGAGCTGGCCAGGGCGGCCGGGGTGCTGATCGGCAAGGGCGGGCTGTACGGGAACGTGCTGCGCATCGCCCCGCCGCTGACCCTGACCGAGGACGAGGCACGCGAGGGCGGCGCGGTCCTGGTGGACGCCCTCAGCCGAGCGGGAGGCGCGGCATGAGTACCACGTTGATCACCGGCGGCCTCGTCGTGTCGGCCACCGACGAGGTCGCCGCGGACGTGCTGGTGGACGGCGGGACGGTGGCCGCGCTGCTCGCCCCGGGCTCGGAGCTGGGCCGGCACGCGGACACCGTGATCGACGCGACCGGGACGTACGTCATCCCGGGCGGGGTGGACGCGCACACCCACATGGAGATGCCGTTCGGCGGCACGTTCGCCAGCGACACCTTCGAGACGGGTACCCGGGCGGCGGCCTGGGGCGGCACCACCACGATCGTCGACTTCGCGATCCAGAGCGTCGGGCGGAGCCTGCGCGAGGGGCTGGACGCCTGGCACGCCAAGGCCGACGGCAACTGCGCGATCGACTACGGCTTCCACATGATCATCTCGGACGTGGACGAACAGTCCATGAAGGAGATGGACGTGCTGGTCGGCGAGGGCGTGACCAGCTTCAAGATGTTCATGGCCTACCCCGGGGTGTTCTACTCCGACGACGCCAAGATCCTGCGGGCCATGCAGCAGGGCGCGGCGAACGGCGCGCTGACCATGATGCACGCGGAGAACGGCATCGCCATCGACCTGCTGGTGCGGCAGGCGCTGGCGCGGGGCCAGTCCGACCCGCGCTACCACGGCGACGTGCGGCACGCGCTGCTCGAGGCGGAGGCCACCCACCGGGCGATCCAGCTGGCCAGGGTGGCCGGCTCGCCGCTGTACGTGGTGCACGTGTCGGCGCAGGAGGCGGTCGCCGAGCTGGCCCGGGCGCGCGACGCGGGCCTGCCGGTGTTCGCCGAGACGTGCCCGCAGTACCTGTTCCTGTCCACCGACAACCTGGCCGAGCCGGACTTCGAGGGCGCCAAGTACGTCTGCTCCACCCCGCTGCGGCCCAAGGAGCACCAGGCCGCCCTGTGGCGGGCGCTGCGCACCGACGACCTGTCCGTGGTGTCCACCGACCACTGCCCGTTCTGCTTCAAGGGCCAGAAGGAGATGGGCCGGGGCGACTTCTCCAAGATCCCGAACGGCATGCCGGGCGTGGAGCACCGGCTGGACCTGCTGCACCAGGCGGTCCTCGACGGGCACATCACCCGCCGGCGCTGGGTGGAGCTGGCCAGCACCGCGCCGGCCCGGATGTTCGGGCTGCACCCGCGCAAGGGCACCCTCGCGCCCGGTGCGGACGCCGACATCGTGATCTACGACCCCGCCGCCGAGCAGGTGCTCTCCGCCGAGACGCACCACATGGCCGTGGACTACTCCGCCTACGAGGGCAAACGGATCACCGGGAGGGCACGCACCGTGCTGTCCCGGGGCGAGGTGATCGTGGACAACGGCGAGTACCTCGGCAGGCCCGGCCACGGCAGCTACCTCACCCGCTCGACCTGCGACTACCTGAGCTAGGGGGCGGCAGAGTGTCATCCATGGACATCGGCATCGTGCTGCAGACCGACCCGCCGGCCCGCCAGGTGGTGGACCGGATGGTCCGCGCCGAGCAGGCCGGGTTCAGCCACGGCTGGACGTTCGACTCCTGCGTGCTCTGGCAGGAGCCGTTCGTGGTCCACTCCCGCATCCTGGACAACACCGAGAACCTCGTGGTGGGCACGATGGTCACCAACCCGGCCACCCGCCACTGGACGGTGACCGCGTCCGCGTTCGCCACCCTCAACGAGATGTTCGGCAACCGGACGGTGTGCGGCATCGGCCGGGGCGACTCGGCGGTCCGGGTCACCGGCGGCCGGCCCACCACGCTGCACCAGCTGAGCCGGGCCATGCACGTGATCAAGGAGCTGGCCGAGGGCCGCGAGGTCGACCTGGACGGCACCCCGGTCCGGCTGCCCTGGGTGGTCGACGGCCGGCTGCCGGTGTGGATGGGCGCCTACGGCCCGAAGGCGCTGAAGCTGGTGGGGGAGCAGGCGGACGGCTTCATCCTGCAGCTGGCCGACCCGTACCTCACCGAGTGGATGATCAAGACCGTGCGGGACGCGGCGGTCGGCGCGGGCCGCGACCCGGACGCGGTGACCATCTGCGTGGCCGCCCCGGCCTACGTGTCGGACGACCTGGGGCGCGCGCGCGACCAGTGCCGGTGGTTCGGCGGGATGGTCGGCAACCATGTGGCCGACCTGGTCAGCCGCTACGGCGAGGCCTCCGACCTGGTGCCCGCCGCGCTGACCGCCTACATCAAGGACCGCGCCGGCTACGACTACCGCCACCACGGCCGGGCCGGCAACCCCAGCACCGACTTCGTGTCCGACGCCATCGTCGACCGGTTCTGCCTGGTCGGCCCGGTGCAGGCGCACGTGGAGAAGCTCCAGCAGCTGCGCGAGCTGGGGGTGCACCAGTTCGCCGTGTACGACATGCACGACGCCAAGGACGCGACGATCACGGCCTACGGCGAGCACATCATCCCGTCCGTGAACGGAGACTGACGTGGCCATCAGCGACATGACGACCAGTGCCCAGCACACGGCCCCCGACGGCCGGGTGGACCTGGTGGACCGCTCGGGCCTGGCCGAGAAGGGGTACGCCAACCAGGAGCTGCTGCCCACCACGCTGCCCGAGCGGAAGTGGACGACCTACAACTACGCGGCGCTGTGGATGGGGATGGCGCACAACATCCCCAGCTACCTGCTGGCCTCCGGGCTGGTGGCGCTGGGGATGGACTGGCTGCAGGCCTTCCTCACCATCACGCTGGCCAACCTGATCGTGCTGGTCCCGATGCTGCTCAACAGCCACGCGGGCACCAAGTACGGCATCCCGTTCCCGGTGTTCGCCCGGGCCTTCTACGGGCTGCGCGGGGCCAACCTGCCGGCGCTGCTGCGCGCGTTCATCGCGTGCGGCTGGTTCGGCATCCAGACCTGGGTCGGCGGCCAGGCGATCTTCGTGATCATCGGGGTGCTGGCCGGCGACGGGTGGACCGGGGCCGCCGCGTTCGGCGGGCAGCCGTGGACGATGTGGCTGTCCTTCGCGTTCTTCTGGCTGGTCCAGATGGCGCTGATCTGGCGCGGCATCGAGGGCCTGCGGCGGTTCGAGAACTGGGCCGCGCCGCTGGTCACCGTGGCCTTCCTGGGCCTGATGATCTGGATCGTGACGAAGGTCGGCGGGTTCGGCCCGATCTTCACCCAGCCGTCCAAGCTGGGCTGGGGCGCCGACTTCTGGACGGTGTTCGCCCCCTCGCTGATGGGCATGATCGCGTTCTGGGCGACGCTGTCGCTGAACATGCCCGACTTCACCCGGTTCGGCGGCAGCCAGCGCACCCAGATCCTCGGCCAGCTCTACGGCCTGCCCACCACCATGGCCTTCATCTCGATGATCTCCATCGTGGTCACCTCCGGCACGATCGTGCTCTACGGCCAGGCGGTGTGGGACCCGGTCGAGGTGGCCAGCCGGTTCGGCAACCCGGTCGCGGTGGTCATCGGCCTCGTCATGGCGGTGCTGGCCACGATGTCCTGCAACGTGGCGGCGAACGTGGTGAGCCCGTCCTACGACTTCTCCAACGCGCTGCCACGCTGGCTGAACTTCCGCACCGCCGGGCTACTCACCGGCGTCATCGGCATCCTCATCCAGCCCTGGCACCTGGTGTCCAACCCGAAGACCTACATCTTCACCTGGCTGGGCTTCTACGGCGGGGTGCTCGCCTCGGTCGCCGGCGTCCTGATCGCCGGGTACTGGGTGATCGGGCGGACCCGGATCGAGCTGCGCGACCTGTACCTGCCCGAGGGCCGGTACTGGTTCGCCGGCGGGTGGAACTGGAAGGCCGTGGTGGCCACCGTGCTCGGCGCGGTGGTGGCGGTCGGCGGCGCCTACTCGACCCCGGGCAGCGGCCCGTTCCCGGCCGACGGGCTGATCCCGTTCCTCAAGCCGGTCTACGACTACAGCTGGGTGGTCGGGCTGATCGTCGGGTTCGCCGTCTACTGGGCGCTGTCCGTCTCGGCGGGGCGGCCGGCGGCGCGGCCGGTGGGCGACCGGACCACGCCGGCCCCCCGCGCCGCCGCCGAGTAGCGGCGGCTCACCCGCCGGCCCGCGCCGCCGCGTGGCACGCCCCGATCAGGGCGCGCACGGCGGCGCGGGGCGGCCCGGGGCGCACCGCCAGGTAGGTGGTCAGCGCCGGAACCGGGTCGCGCAGTGGCCGGAACGCGACACCGGGCGCGGACAGCTGGTCGGCCTGCGCGCGGTAGTAGACCGTCCAGGACGGGCTGCCGAAACCGATGGTGGCCAGGGTGTCCTGGTCGGTGGTGAACTCCGGGCCGAGCACCCGCTCGAAGCCGGCCTCCCGGCAGCACCCGGTGACCAGCTCGAACAGGGCCGGGTTGCGCTCCGGCGTGGACAACCGCAGCGGGAGGCCGGCGAGCGCGGCCAGCGCCACCTCGTCCGGCCAGTCGCACCGGGCCGGCAGGGCCGCCACCAGCTCGTCCCGCCACAGCTCCAGCAGCTCCAGCCCCGGGTGCGGTCGGTCGCCGCGCAACAAGGTCGCGTCCAGCTCGCCGTCGCGCACCCGGGTGAGCCGCTCGGCGGTCGGCGCGGTGACCAGCTCCAGCCGGCTCTCCGGGGCCAGCAGGGCGAACCGGTCGAAGATCGTGTCCAGCCGGGCGCCGAGCCCCGAGCTGCTGCCCAACCGCACGGTGGCCGCCCGGGTGCCCCGGTAGGCGTCGACGGCGGACTCGGCGCGGGCGACGGCGGCGAGCACCTCCTCGGCGTGCGGCAGCAGCAGCTCGCCCGCGCCGGTCAGCCGGACCGACCGGGTGGTGCGGTCGAACAGCTCGACGCCCAGCTCGCGCTCCAGGCGACGCAGCTGCTGGCTGACCGCGGACTGCACGATGTGCAGCCGCCGCGCCGCGCGCCCGAAGTGCAGCTCCTCGGCCACGGTCAGGAAGTAGCGCAGCTGCCGGATCTCCACCCCGCCAGATTAATCAGTTCCGGTGATCGGTCCAGGCGCTGATCGCCGGTTGGTCGCCCCGGCCCGTCCCGGGTTGAGTGGACCGCGTCGAACCGCCCCACCCAGCACGGACCACCCAGCACGGACCACCCAGCACGGACCACGAGGAGCCCGCCATGCCGTACCTGGACGTCAACCGGACCACGCTCTACTACGAGGACGAGGGGGCCGGCCCCGCGCTGCTGATGCTGCACGGCTGGGGCACCAGCGGCCGGGTGTGGGGCGGTCAGCTGCCTGACCTGGTCACCGATCACCGGGTGGTCACCCTCGACTGGCGGGGCTGCGGACGGTCCGCGCGGCCCGCGTGAGGCAACACGGTCGACGGCGTCGTCACCGACCTGGTCGAGCTGATCGCGGCGCTCGGGCTGGACCGCCCGGTGGTCGTCGGCTCGTCGATCGGCGCCACCTTCGCCACCGAGCTCGCGCTGGCCCACCCCGAGCTGGTCGGCGGGGTGGTGGCGGTGGACGGCCCCGCCTACTACCCGTCGGTCGGGATGCCGCTGGACGGGTTGGTGGCCGACCTGCGGGAGAGCCGACCCGCGACGGTCGCCGGCTGGGTGGCCACCTGGTACGCGCCGGGGACCAGCACAGAGCTGGTCGGCTGGACGATCCGGCAGATCCTGGACTCCGGGTTCTACGTGGACGGCCAGTTCACCGGGGCCGCCGGCTACGACCCGCGCCCGGCGCTGCCCGGCCTGCGGGTGCCGATCCACTACATCCACGGCGAGCTGGACGAGGTGCCGGTCGAGGTGGCCCGGACCTGCGCCGCGCTCACCCCGGGCGCGGGGGTGACCGTGCTGCCCGGCGTCGCGCACATGCCGCACCAGGAACGGCCCGGGCGCTTCACCTCGGCGCTGCGGGCCGCGCTGGTCGCGATGGCGCCCGTCGCCTCGGCCTGACCGACCTGGGCGGGGGCCTGACCGACCCGGGCGGGACGGCGGGCCGGCTTCGGGGCTAGATCGTGAACCGCAGGGAGCCGGCCACCCGCCTGCCGAGATCCTGGTCGCCGTCGATCCGCACGGCGGCCAGTGCTCTCTCGTCCGGCTCGACGCGCCCGCCGCACAGCCGGGTGAACAGCCCGGAGGGCAGGGTGAGCGAGGCGGTGGCCGGACCGTCCAGCCGGGGCACCACCCGGGCGCGGCCGTCCACCAGAACGTGCAGGGTGCGCCGCAGCGGCCCGTCCAGCACCAGGGTGACCGAGTCGCCGTCCGGCACCGCGGCCCGCTTGCCGACGAGGTAGCCCAGCACCTCGGCGATCTCGTCCATCGCCACCTCGGCGGGCGTACCGTCCTCGTGCCCCGGCCGGTCGACGGCGTCGCGGATGTCCTGCTCGTGCATCCAGCAGTCGAACACCCGGATGCGCATGAACCGGGCGTAGGTGCCCTGGCCGGCGGGCGTCCAGGAGGACGCGTGGAAGTCCTCCCCGGACATCGCGGCGAGCGCCGCGCCCCGGGTGGCGGTGACCTCGCGGAACCGCTCCAGCAGCCGCTCGGGGGACTCGCCGCGCTGGGACTCGATCCACCGCTCGTTCACCAGGCCGATCTCGTTGTGCACGTGCGCGCGCCCCGCGACGTCGGCCTCGGCCGCGGCCGGCCGCTCGCCCAGCAGGGCGCGCTCGGTGCCGATGAGGTGCCCGACCACGTCCCGCACCGACCAGTGCGGGCACGGGGTGGCCCGCTCCCACTGGGCGGCGTCCAGGCCGCTGAGCAGGGCGTCGATCGCCGCCCACTCGGTGACCAGCGCGCCCACCACGAGATCCTTGTCGATCATTGCGACCCCTTGAGTCGGGACAGCCGGTCGAACTCGGTCACGAACGCCTGGCCCAGGTCGGTGCCCTCACCGCGCAGCGCCCACCGGGACAGCACCCGCTGGATCACCAGCATCACGACCTCGGCGAACAGCGTGCACTCGTCGTCCGGCGCCGCCAGGCCCCGGCGGCCGGCCACCGCGCGCGCGACGGACGACGTGCCCTCGCGGTGGCTGGACACCTCGCGGCCGCGCAGCGTGGCGGACGACTCCACGGCGGTCAGGTAGCGGCGGATCCGCTCGCGCAGCCGGGTGAGCCCCGGCGCCAGCAGGACGCAGCTGTCCCGGGCCGCCGTCAGGTCGGCGGTACCGCCCGGCTGGGCCAGGAACTGCCCGGTGAACGACCGGGTGAAGTCGTACTCGCCGAGCAGCAGCACCGACTCCTTGGTGGGGAAGTACCGGAAGAAGGTCCGCGGCGAGACCCGCGCGGCCTCGGCGATCTCCTCGGTGGTGGTCTCGTCGTAACCCTGGTCGGCGAACAGGCGCAGAGCCGCGTCCAGCAGGGCCTGCCGGGTCCGGGCCACGTGGTCGGCCCTGGTCGAGCGGGGGCCGCTGGCCGGTGCGGGCGTTCTGCTCGTGCCTGGCGCGCTCACCGGGGCAGTCTATCGGCGTCCGGGACTCCTGGCAGTGGGCTGCCAGCCGCTCAGAAGTGGGTGCCGTGCCGGGGGTCCCGCTCCGGGGCGAACGCGGCGTCCAGCCGGCCCGGCACCGGGCCGGCGGCGTCCACCCGGCCGGCGGCGGCGAGCGTCCGCCACCGGTGCGCGCCGAACACCACCGAGCCGAGGGCGGCGATGTCGGTGCGCGCCTGCGCCGGGCGGGTGGTCGGCGCGCACTCGGCGCCGTCCGGACCGCCCCGCAGCCGGAAGCGTCCCCCGGCGGCCAGCAGCGGGTCGGCCACCTCGAGCACGGCGTCCACCTCGACGGCGTAGCGGCGGGCGGCCAGCGTGGCCGGCACGTCCACCACCCGGGCCCACACGCCGTCCCGCAGCCCGACCGTCCGCACCAGGCGGGGGTCCTCCAGCAGCAACGGCAGCGGATCGTCCAGCGGGCAGGCAAAAGTCCGCACGGTGGACACCAGGTCCAGGCCGAGCAGCACCCGCCACAGCGCCGCGTGCGCCCCGGCGGTCGCCGCGAACAGGTCGACCACCTTGCAGACGTCCCCAGGGTGGACCCGGTAGGAGGCGTACCCGTCCGGGTGCACCAGGTGGAACAGCGCCGAGCCCCCGCCGCGGTGCCGCTCCCGGTCGTGGAAGGCGGCGTCCCACCAGCGCCCGTCGCGGGCCACCGCCCCCGGCGTGGCGGCCGCCCAGCGCCGGTGCACCTCCGGGGCGTGCGCCCGCGCCCGGTCGGGCTCGGCGTACCGCACGCCGCCGGGGTCAGGGGCGTCGGTCCGGAACCGGGCGTAGCGGCGGTCGACCTCCACCGTCCGCTCCTGGCTGGCCGGCCCGTAGCCGTACCGCCCGTAGATCGCCGCGTCGCTGGCCGTCAGCAGCGACAGCGCCACGCCCTCCTCGGCGAACCCGGTGAGCTGCGCGGTCATCATTGCCCGCAGCACACCTCGCCGCCGGTGGGTCGCCGGCACGGACACCCAGGTCACGCCCTGCGTGGGGAACACCGTGCCGCCGGGGAGGGTCACCGCGAACGAGTAGGACCCGGCCACCCCGATGATCTCCTCGCCGTCCGGCCCGTCCTCGGTGGCCAGCAGGTAGCGCCCCGGTTCGAACAGCGGCCGCAGGTCGTCGATGTCGACCGGGTCGTGGTGGAACCCGAAGCCCCGGCTGTCCACTCTGGCGATGGCGGCGAGGTCGTCGGGGCCGGCACGGCGCAGGGTCGGGCTCACCCGCTCAGGAGTAGCGCACCGCGGCGTCCCCGTCGACCGGGTTCGGCGGGGGCGACCCCACCGGGTCGGCCCCTCCGGGGCGAACCGGCTGGGACAACTGGCGTAACCGGCGGCGGCCGGGACTCGTTGTGATCTCATATGCGCCCGATCCGTCCGCTCGCCGTGTGGGGCACGGCCGCCGTGCTGCTGCTCGGGGTGGCCGTGCTGGTCGCCATGCAGCTGAGGGCGACCGCGGACTCGACGCCGCAGGTCGGCACGGTCAACACCACCGCGACCCCGTCTTTGGTGCCCGCGCCCGACGGCTCCGCCCCCGCGAGCCCCCTGCCAGGGCCGCCGGCGGCGGCCCCGGAGACCGGCACCTCGGGCTCGGGCCCGTCGGGAGCGGCCTCCTCGGGCACGGTCCCGTCCGGCACGGCCTCGTCGGGCACCGGATCGGGCCAGTCGGGCACCGCACCCGGCCGGTCGGGCGGAGGGGCGACGAGCACCCCCGACCCGGCGCCGCGCCGTCCGGAGGGTGCAGGCCAACGCGACGACCGGCACGACGGCGACCGGCACGACGGCGACCACCGGCCCGGCGGGCACCGGCCGGACGGCGACGGCTCCTCGGGTGACCGCGGCGCGGCCGGCCCGTCCGATGACGGCCCGTCGGGCAGCCAGCAGGGTGGCGGCTCGGGTGTCGGCCAGCAGGGTGGGCACCACGGAGACGGCGAGCACGGCGGCTCCGGCCACCCGGACGGGTCGTCGCCGAGCCCCCAGGAGGAGCAGCTCCGCCGGCAGGCGGCCGACGCGTTCTGCGCCAAGTACCACCTGCCGCGCGAGCAGTGCGAGAAGATGGCCGCCGAGACCGGTCACTGACGGTTCGGGCGGGGCCGAACCGTGCGGCCCGCACCCTGGGGACATGACCGACCCGGCCGGCCACCCGACCACCCAGCGCCGGAACCGGCCGCCAGCTGCGGCGGCACGACCCGGCGCGGTGCTCGCCGTCATGTGCGTGGGCATGTTCCTGGTGCTGCTGGACGTCACCGTGGTCAACGTGGCGCTGCCGTCCATCGGCGCCGGGCTGGCCACCGGCGGTGACGGCCTGCAGTGGGTGGTGGACGGCTACGCGGTGGCGATCGCCGGGCTGCTGCTGGCCGGCGGCGCCGTCGGCGACCGGTGGGGCCACCGGCGGGTGGTGCTCACCGGGCTGGCCGTCTTCGGCGCCGCCTCGGCCGCGTGCGGCCTGGCGCCGACCGCCGGCGTGCTCGTCGCGGCGCGGGCGGCGCAGGGCGTCGGCGCGGCGCTGCTGCTGCCCGGCAGCCTGGCGGTGATCGCCGACGCCTACCCGGAGCGAGCCGCGCAGGCCCGCGCCCTCGGCATCTGGGCCGGGGCGTCCTCGCTGGCGCTGCCGGCCGGGCCGCTGCTGGGCGGGCTGCTGGTCACCGGGGGCGGCTGGCGGCTGGTGTTCCTGGTCAACATCCCGGTGGTCGCGGCCGCGCTGGTGGCGGTGCCGCTGCTGGTCCGGGCGACGAGCGGTGACCCGGGGCGGCGCGCGGACCTCCCCGGCCTCGGGCTGGCCGCGCTGACCCTCGTCTCGGTGGTGTTCGTGGTGGTCGACGCCGGCCATCACGGCGCGCGCCCGCCCGGTGCGGTCGCGCTGCTGGTCGCGCTCGTCGCCGGGGCCGGACTCGTGGCCCGCCAGCGCACGGCGGACCACCCGGCGCTGCCCACCGACCTGCTGCGGCGGCCGGCGTTCCTCGGCCCCAACGTGGCCGCGCTGCTGATGAACCTGGTGGTCAACGGGTCGCTGTACGTGCTGACCCTGTACCTGCAGACCGTGCAGCACCGCGCGCCGCTGCCCGCCGGCCTGGCGCTGCTGCCGATGTTCGTGCCGCTGGCGGGGCTGGCTCCGGTCGCCGGGCGGCTCACCGCCCGCCTCGGCCCCCGGCCGGTTCTGGTGGCGGGTGCGGTCGTCGGCGGACTGGGCGCCGCCGGCCTGGCGCTGCTCGGCCCGGGTGGCGACTACCGCCCGGTGCTGCCGGCGCTGCTCGGGTTGGGGATCGGGGCCGGGCTGTTCACCGCGCCGGTGGTGACCGCCGCGGTCCGTGCGGTACCCGCATGGCGGTCGGGCCTGGCCAGCGGGGTCAACAACACCGCGCGGCAGACCGGGACGGCGCTGGGCATCGCGGTGTTCGGTGCGCTGACGGGGAGCGCCGCCGACGCCGGAGGCTTCACCCGCCGGCTGGCCCTGCTCGCCGGCGTCGGCGGCGGGCTGTGGCTGGTCGCCCTGGTGCTGGTGGCCGCGACCACCGGCCCGCGCGCCGGTTCCACGTCGAGTGCTCCGGAGGTGTCCGGGAACGGCTGAGGCGGAACCCCTTCCCGCGCGGGCCGGGGCCGGGTGGGTCGCTCAGGCGAAGCCGGCCACCGCGTGCGGCTGGTAGGGCTCCTCCAGGCGCGCGATCTCGTCGTCGTCGAGGTCCACGTCGACGGCCGCGACGGCGTCGTCCAGGTGACCGGGCCGGGTGGCCCCGACGATGGGCGAGGTGACGGCCGGCCGGGACAGCAGCCACGCCAGCGCCACCTGCGCCCGGGCCAGGCCGCGCTTGTCGGCCACCTCGGCCACCCGCTCCACGATCTCCCGGTCGGACTCGTGGTAGAGGGTCCTGCCGAATCCGTCGGTCTCGCTGCGCGCGCTGGTGGCGTCCCAGTCCCTGGTCAGCCGGCCGCGGGCCAGCGGGCTCCACGGGATCACCCCGACGCCCTGGTCGGCGCACAGCGGGAGCATCTCGCGCTCCTCCTCGCGGTAGAGCAGGTTGTAGTGGTTCTGCATGGTGGCGAACGGCGTCCAGCCGTGCCGCTCGGCGGTGTGCTGGGCCTTGGCGAACTGCCAGGCCCACATCGACGACGCCCCGATGTGCAGCGCCTTGCCCGCCCGGACGACGTCGTGCAGCGCCTCCATCGTCTCCGCGATCGGCGTGGTCCGGTCCCACCGGTGGATCTGGTAGAGATCCACGTAGTCGGTGCCCAGCCGGCGCAGGCTGTGGTCGACCTCGGCCATGATCGCCTTCCGGGACAGACCCGCCCCGTTCGGACCGGGGCGCATCCGCCCGTTGACCTTGGTGGCCAGCACGATCTCGTCGCGGTGGCCGTACTCGGCCAGCACCCGCCCGACGATCTCCTCGCTGGTGCCCGCGGAGTAGACGTTCGCGGTGTCCACGAAGTTCACCCCGGCCTCCAGCGCGCGCAGGATCATCGGCCGGGCCTCGGCCTCGGCCAGCGTCCACTCGTGGTTGCCCTGCCCGGGCACCCCGAAGCTCATCGCCCCCAGGCAGATGCGCGAGACGTCCAGGCCGGTGGAGCCCAGTTTCACGTATTTCATCGCGGTGTTCCCTCCTCCTCGGCGGCGGCCCGGTCGGCGGCGGCCGGCTGCTCCGTCCGGAGCAGCTCCGCGGTCCCGCGCGGGCGCGTCCCTGCGGGCATCCTGCCCGCTGCCGACGTTCCCGGCGCGCGGACTCTCAGCGGGTTCGCCCCGGTGGGGAGGGTGCACGGCCGGTGACCACGCCCGGTACGTGCGCACGAAGGGGGCGTGCCGTCTACCCACCCGCGGCCCGCCGCTCTAGTCTGGAGGCCCCGATCGCCCCCGGCCGGGCCGACCTTGCCGGCAGCCGCGGCGCGAATCCTTTCAGGAGAGCAATGGACGCAGGAGCGACGCCCGGCACGAGGGCACCCGACGGTTCGGTACGCGACGGGCTCACGGTGCGGCTGGTGACCTCCGGGCGGACGGTGGTCATGCACGTCACCGGTGAGATCGACATGACCTCGGTGGCCCGGCTGCGCGATGCCACCGCCGACCTGGCGGCCGGGCTGGCCGAACGGTCCGTGTCGCTGGTGGTGCTCGATCTCAGCGAGGTGGCCTACATGGGCTCGGCGGGGATGGCCTGGCTGGTCGAGTCCCGCCAGCGGGTCGGCGAGCGGAACGCCGCGCTGCGGGTGGTGGCCTCCGCCCCGGCGCTCACCCGGCCGCTGAACGCCGTCGGCCTGTTGGCCGTGCTCGACGTGCGCCCCACCCTGGCCGCTGCGCTGGACCAGAACTAGCGCCCGCCGGACCCGGCGCCCGACCGGACCTGCCGATCGCGACCGGTCAGCGACGGAGCCGGCTCGGCGACCCGGACCTACGAGGCCGCGACCTCGGGGTTTGCCAACCCGGCCCGCGCCGGCAGTGCCCGGACCACCAGCAGCGCGATGTCGTCGTACTGCAGGTCGGACCCGAAGCCGGCGATGGTGTCGCGGATGTGCGCGACGACCTCGGGCGCGGACCGGCCCGCGACGTCGGACAGCGTCCGCAGCAGCCGGTCGTAGCCGAACTGTTCGGGCCGCCCGCCCTTGCCGATGTCCCGCTGCTCGATGACGCCGTCGGTGTAGGCGATCAGGCAGTCGCCGGGGCCGATGTGGTGCGTGGTGCGGGTGACCGAGATCGTCGGGAGCAGGCCGAGTGCGGTGCCGACGGTGCCGACGAGCTCGGTGCGGCCGTCCGCGCGGAGCAGGATCAGCGGGTCGTGGCCGGCCAGCACCAGGCTGACCGAGAGCCCGGGGAGCTCGCCGGGGCCCGGGCGGCTGATCAGCGCGGTGGCCAGCGTGCAGAACTGGTAGAGGTCACCCTCCTCCAGCAGCACGTCGTTCACGGCGGCCAGGGCCTGCTCGGCGGGCCTCCCGTCGCGCAGCAGCACCCGCAGCACGTCGCGCACCATGCCGGTGCGGGCGGCGGCCTGGGCGCCCTTGCCACACACGTCGCCGATGCAGGTCAGCCACTGGCGGTCCGGGGTCAGCTCCAGCACGTCGTAGAAGTCGCCACCCACCGCGCTCGCGGAGCTGGCCGGCAGGTAGTCGGCGGCGAACTCGAGCCCGTCGGCGGTCGGGACGGCGGCGGGCAGCAGCGCGCGCTGCAGGGCCTGCGAGGTGGCCTTGTGCTCGGCCAGGTGCTGCACGTTGCTGATCGCCTGCGCCACCCGCCGGGCCAGGTCGGAGATCACCACGACCTCCTCGGGCGTGTGCGGGCGTGCCGCCGGATTGCCGATGGTGAGCAGCCCCTGGACCTGCCCGCGCGAGGAGAGCGGCACCGCGACCGCGGCCAGCCCGCCGAGCCTCAGCTGGATCGGGTCGCCCCGGCCGTGCAGCGCCCGGTCCAGCCGCTCGCCGAGCGGGTCGCGCGGGTCGTCCACGGTGAGTGCCTCGCGCAGCTCCGCCAGCCGGCTCTCGTCGGCGTGCGCGAGCGCGGCCAGCTCCAGGTCACCGCTCACGGTGGTCAGGTGCACGGCGCACCACGGGCCGAGCCGGGGAACCACCACCTGCGGCACCAGCACCGCGGTGAGCTGGACGTCCCGGGACTGGCCGAGCAGCTCGCTCGCCTCGGCCAGGTAGGCCATCCAGGAGCGTTGCCGGTGGTCGACGCCGCGCAACCAGTCCGACTCGACGGACAGCGCGATCCGGTGCGCGCACAGCTGCGCCAGCTCGCCCAGCGCGGCGGACGCGTGCTTGCCCGGCAGGACGGTCAGCTCGCCGCGCAGCGGGTCGTTCAGGGGCAGCGCGGTGGTGATCGAGCCCCGGCGCTCGGGCCGGTCCGGGCCGGTACGGGCGAGGACCCTCGCGCCCTGCCCGTCGCCGTAGTCCACCTCCACGGCGCCGGCGGCCACCTCGGCGACGTCGCACAGCCGGCGCAGCAGCTCGGCGACGTCCTCGGCCAGGGTGAGCTCGCCGCTGAGCCGCACCGGCAGGTGCAGCAGCCGCCGCGCCGCGGTCGCCGGCGGCCAGCGCAGCGGGACGTCGGCGCCCACCTCCGCACGGGCCGGCTCCCCGGCCGGCCGGGCCTCTCCGGGCACCGGGGCGCCCCCGTCCCCGGCCGGTGCGGCGTGCCGCTCGGCGCCGGCGGGACCACGATGGTGCGACAGGCTGAACCAGGTGTGGTGACCGTCCGTGTCATGACGTGTGCCCCATGCCCGAGCCAGCCGTTCGACGAGCAGCAGGCCTCTGCCGTGGCTCGCGGCGCGCCCGGAGAGCGGGCGGGCCGCGGCGAGGTGGCGCTCCAGCGGGCCGGTGCCGTGGTCGGTCACGGTGACCGTGAGATCGACGTCGTCGATGTTCACGGCGAACTCGAAGTCGGTGCCGGCGTGCAGCACGGCGTTCTCGCACAGCTCGCTGGCCAGCAGGATCGCCGTGTCGGCGAGGTCGGCATCCGCCTCGGCGGCCCCGGTGCCGGCGGGGTCCACGTCCGGGTCCAGACCGGCGTCGCGCAGCGCGCCGCGCAGCGTGCGACGTGCCCTCGCCGGCGATTGCTCGCTCGGCGGAAGGCTGATGCACAGTTCCAGCGCAGGGGGCACGATGAGTAGTGTGCCCGGTCACGGTGTCCGCGCGCTGCTCGGTGGTCGGGACGCGAGGGCCACTGGCGGGTCACCCCGGGAGAGGCAGCCATCATGACGGGTAGTGCGCGTAAGGCCGGGACCGCGCGAGCGGGCGGATCCGGCCCGAGGACCCGACGGGACAATCCGGGTTCCGCCGGCGCCGCGGACGCCGGCCCGGTCGCCACGGCCACGGCCGTGGCGGACCCCGGCGAGGAGCTGCTCGGCGAGCTCGCCGCGGCGATGAACCAGGTCCGCCGGGGCGACTTCGGCGTCCGGCTGCCGCGCCGCACCGGCCGGGCCGGCGAGGTGGTCGACCGGTTCAACGAGATGGTCACCATCCAGGAGCGCCGCAACCGCGACCTGCTGCGCATCAGCCGGGTCGTCG
>DASXJJ010000213.1:0-14364 GCA_036497465.1 Pseudonocardia sp.
GCCTGCTGGGCGCGGTCATCAACCAGTTCTTCTTCAGCGGTTACGGACCACGCGCGCCGATCGCGCGCTAGCCCCGGACGGCGAAGGGGACAGCACCAGAAACACCGGACAGCGCGGCCGGCCGGGACACCCGGCCGGCCGCGCTTTTTCACTGTCCGGTGCGGCCGCGGGCCCGCCGTGCGGCCCGGCACGAACTGTGAACCGGCACACCCTCGGCGGCGGAACAGTGCCCCGCCCGCCCCCGGTTGAGGGGTGCAGTACCGCAGCCGCTCAGGGAACGAGGATCGCATGACACACCCCCCACTGAGCAGCGACAGCGCGCTGCTGCGCCCGCTGCGTCTCGGCGCGATCGAGGTGCCGAACCGGATCCTGATGGCGCCGCTGACGCGTAACCGGGCCGAGCAGGACGGCACGCCGAACCAGCTACAGGCGACCTACTACGCCCAACGCGCCGGCGCCGGGCTGATCATCTCCGAGGGAAGCCAGCCCGCCGCGATCGGCAAGGGCTACCCGGGGGTCCCGGGCGTGCACACCGACACGCAGCAGGCGGGCTGGGGGCGGATCGCCGATGCGGTCCACGAGCAGGGCGGCCGGATGGTCGTGCAGCTGATGCACGGCGGCCGTATCTCGCACCCGGACACCCTCGGCGGGGACACCCCGGTCGCCCCGTCCGCGATCCGGCCGGAGGGCGAGATCGTCACCCCGACGGGCACGAGGGAGTTCGTCGAGCCGCGTGAGCTGGCCACCGACGAGCTGCCCGGAGTGATCGCGGAGTTCGCCGAGGCCGCGCGGCGCGCGGTTGCGGCCGGCCTGGACGGTGTGGAGCTGCACGCCGCCAACGGTTACCTGCTGCACCAGTTCCTCGCCGACGGCACCAACCGGCGCACCGACGGGTACGGCGGGTCGGCCGAGGCGCGGGCGCGGTTCGTGGTCGAGGTGGCGGGTGCGTGCGCCGAGGCGATCGGGGCCGACCGGGTCGGTATCCGGCTCTCCCCAGGGCACCCCTTCAACGACGTCTCCGAGTCCGACCTGGACGCCTACCCGATCCTGGCGGGCGAGCTGCGCGAGCTGGGCCTGGCCTACGTGCACCTGCTGGTGGAGCCGGACGCGAAGATCCTGGCCCGGCTGCGCGAGATCTGGCCGGACCGGCTCGTGCTCAACACCGGCTGCGGCCTCGAGTCCGACCGCGACGAGCTGGCGGGGTTGATCGAGGGCGGGGTGGCCGATGCGGTCGCCGTGGGGCGGCACTTCATCGCCAACCCGGACCTGGTGCGTCGGTGGAGCGAGGGCACCGAGCTCAACGAGCCCGACCCGGCCACCTTCTACGGCGGCGACGGCCACGGATACACCGACTACCCGACCCTGGATCAGGTCGGCGCCGGGAGCTGACCCGGAGGAGGACGTGGCCGGCCCGAGAAGGCCCGGATGTCGTACTGGGGTTTCTCTGTTCGTGCGACATCGTGAAGTTGATCGTCACAGTGCTCGCCAGAGCTCCCGAATGGTCACACAGGGGGTGGTCGCCTGGCGCGTGGCCTGGCGGAGGCAGACCTTTCGCGCGAGCTGTTAGACGTGACGAGAACGGACGTGACGGTCCGGTTTCCCAAACGAACAGGAATCTCACCGCGGCCGGCGCGCGGTGTGAGCGGAAGCGGGTGTCCGGCGGGTTCCGGCCCGCTCGGCGGCAAATTTCCTGGCTGGTGGAATGTCAGCGCCGAACGGGTGAAAAGCCGGTGGTGGGTAAGAATCAGCCTCTGAAAATTTGATCATGGATGCGTCCGGCCACGGGCCGACGGCCGGGAGGGTCCCGGTTCTCAGGACAGGGGATCGTCCTCGTAGTCGCTCAGGTGGTCGTACGTGTCGCGGTCCGCCGCGCTGGCCAGCTCGGCCAGGAACTGGTCGGGGGAGCTGGTGTCCCGGTCCAGGCAGTAGCGACGGATCACCTCCTGGCCACGCTCGCCGGGCATGCAGTGGTCCGTCAGGTCGAAGTACCGGGCCGTGGCCATGCGGGCCAACCGTGCGTCGTCGTCGGGTAGCCGTTCCACCACGGCGGCAACGTCCAGCAGCGCCAGCCCGGACCGGGTGTTGCGGTCGTCGTCGGTCCGGTCCGCCTTGTCGCCACGCCACTGCGCCTGGGTGCGCAGATAGTCGGCGAGGGCCGTTCCTCTCGTCACCGCGCAACTCCCGAACGGGGGACGCGAAATGGATGTCTCATCTGGTCGAGGATCATCTCGGTACCTTCTGCAATTCCGGTGGCTACCTCGGTGCCACAATGGGTCAATCCTGCCACCCTCACCCCAGCGCGGTTCGTCGACCCTCATGGCCACTCGGTGCACGCCTCACCATCGCCGGGAAATGATCACAATGGCGGCGGTCTCACCCGGGTGGTGCCGCCCTCGCCGTGTGAGCCCCACACGGCACCGCATGGCGGCCTTTCGTTTCGCTGACAGTCTCTCAAGGGTGCACGTCGCTAGGCCGAACGAGCTAAAGTCGCGCGACCATTTGACCGCCGAATAGTTCGGTGACAGCATCGTCTTGCGTTGTTCGCTGAGACCGCGGCCGCCCCAGGCGGTCGCACGGTTTACCGGCCGGGCCGAAACCCCCCGGCGGCTCGGCCGGTAAACGAACTCGCCGTGCCCCACCCGTGGCCTGGTTCGGCCCGGTTGTCGGCCCCGTTCGGTACGCCGTCGGAGGCACGCACGCCGAGTGCGCGGATCGCTCCACCCGAGGCTGCCGGGGCAACCGACAGGACGGTCATGGCGACGAGCCTTCTGGGCGGTGCCGATCTCGACGGTGATGGTCGCGCGGCACCACTGCGGCTACTGCGCACCACGATGGTGGTGCTGGTGATACCCGGTGTGCCGATCGCGAAGGTGGCCACGGGCCTGCTGATGCGTGCCGGCAGGCCGGCGATGAGCCGGACGGATCAGGTGCTGCGCGTGTCCGACAGGGTCGCCCACCAGCTCTTCGGCCTCGGCACGCACGCCTGAACCGCGCCGCCCGGGCCGGGCACCGGCACAGCGTCTCGGCCCTCGGTCCCGCTCCGGACCGGGCCGGACTAGTCGGTGATGCTCACCGCGCCGGTCGGGCAGGTGTCGACGGCCTCCTCCATCTCGTCCCGGCGGTCGGAGGGCACGTCGTCCTGCAGCACCCGCGCCTTGGCCTCCTCGGTCACCTCGAACACGTCGTCGGCGATCGCCTCGCACATGCCCATTCCGGTGCATTTGCTGTAGTCGACATGGATCTTCATTTTCGGCCTCCGCTCATCCGCTGTCAGCGCCGTGGGGCGTCGCACCGGGCATCCTGCCACCGATCCGGGCGGCGTCCGGGCCGGCGTGCCCACGGGAACGCGGCCGACCCGTCGTGGTCGATTCGCGATCCGGTCGCACGACCGGGGCACGATCGGCTCGGCGGGTGATTGGATCGGGTGGACAGCGATGCGCGAGCCGAGGGAGGACCAGATGGACCCCGACGAGGTCGACGACGACGTGTTCGAGCAGCTGGACGGGCTGGACACGCTGGAGCAGCGGGGGCCGGTGGACCCGCTGGACGAGGGGTACTCGCCGCCGGAGAAGCCGTGGGCGGTGGAGGACTGGGGCACCACCGCACGCGAGGAGGCCGAGGGCGAGGGCCTGGACCGGCGGCTGGCCCGCGAGCAGCCGGAGTCCTGGGCCGACGAGGATCCGGACGACGACGGCCTCGGCGACGAGTCCGACACCGACGGCGAGCTGCGCGACGACGAGGTCGGGGACACCCGCGCCGGGCGGCTGACCGACGACGGCGACGGGGCGGGGGACCACGAGCTGTACGCGGAGGACGTGGGCGTGGACGGTGCCGGGGCCTCCGCCGAGGAGGCCGCGGTGCACGTGGTCGACGAGGACGAGTCCGCGCGCCCGGTCACCGGATAGGTGCTCGGCGCCGCCCGGGGCGACCGGGGTCAGGAACGCACGAGCCGGGCGATCGCGGCGGCGGCCTCCTGGACCTTCGCGCCCGCCTCCTCGTCACCGGCGCGGGCCGCGCACCACGCAGCTCGCCAGGTGCTCGGACAGCAGCTCCAGCGCGAACGACTGCAGCGCCCTGGTCGCCGCCGACACCTGGGTGAGGACGTCGACGCAGTAGACGTCCTCGTCGACCATCCGGTGCAGGCCGCGTACCTGCCCCTCGATGCGGCGCAGGCGTCGCAGGTGCGCCTCCTTCTGCGTGGTGTAGCCGGCCATGTGGACCTCAATCTTCAGTCAACCGGTCAACAATGATCGTCCGACCGGCCGGCGACAACCCCGCCGCGTCGCCGGCGGTCAGCGCCGGTGGCCGGCGCCGGGGTGGTCGGCGGCGAGCAGCGGGCCGGGGGCGGTGCCCAGGTTCTCCCGGAGCGTCGGGGCGGCGTACCCGGACCGGGCCCGGCCCCGGGCGCGCAGCTCGGGTACCACGTGCTCGACGAAGTCGACGAAGGTCCCCGGGGTGACCGCGTAGGCCAGGTTGAACCCGTCCACGTCGGCCTCGTCCACCCAGCGCTCCAGCTCGTCGGCCACCGTCGCGCCGGAGCCGACCACCACCGGCCCCCGGCCGCCGACCGCGATGAACCGGGCCAGCTCGCCGACCGTCCACTCCCGGTCCGGGTCGGCGGTGGTGAAGCTGGCCAGCGCCGAGCGGGTGGCGTCGGTCTCCACGTACTCCAGCCGCTGCCCGGGGTCCGCCTCGGCGAGGTCGACGCCGGTCCAGCCGCCGAACAGCGCCAGCGCGCCCTCCCGGCTGGCGTACCCGGCGTAGGAGTCGCGCTTGGCCGCCGCGGCGGCGTCGGTCTCCGCCGTGATCGCGGTGAGCATGGTGAACACCTTCACCGAGCGCGGATCCCGCCCCGCCGAGGCGGCCGCCTCCCGCACGGCGGTCACCGACCGGCGCACCACCGGCGGGGTGGGGCCGCTGACGAACACCGCCTCGGCGTGCGTGCCGGCGAACCGGGTGCCCCTCGGCGAGGCCCCGGCCTGGAACAGCACCGGGGTGCGCTGCGGCGACGGCTCGCACAGGAACGGCCCCGGCACGTCGAAGTAGCGGCCCTTGTGCCCGATGTCGTGCACCTTGGCCGGGTCGGTGAACACCCCGCGCTCCCGGTCGCGCAGCACGGCGTCGGACTCCCAGGAGCCCTCCCACAGCTTGTAGCAGACCTCCAGGTACTCCTCGGCCAGCTCGTAGCGCTGGTCGTGCGGGATCTGCTCGCCCCGGCCCAGGTTGCGCGCGGCGCTGTCCAGGTAGGAGATCACGATGTTCCACGCCACCCGGCCCTTGGTCAGGTGGTCCAGCGTGGTCAGCCGCCGGGCCAGCGCGTAGGGCTGCTCGTAGGCCAGCGACACCGTGACCCCGAAGCCCAGCCGCTCGGTGACCGCGGCCATCGCGGGTACCGCCAGGACCGGGTCGTTCACCGGCACCTGCGCGGCCTGCCGGACGGCGGCGTCCCGGGAGCCGCCGTACACGTCGTACACGCCGAGCACGTCGGCCAGGAACAGCGCGTCGAAGCCGCCGCCCTCCAGCAGCCGGGCCAGCTCCGTCCAGTAGCCCAGGTCGCGGTAGCGGTACCCCTGGTCGTCCGGGTGCCGCCACAGGCCGGCGGACTGGTGACCGACGCAGGCCATGTCGAACGCGTTGAGCAGGATCCGGCTCACCGGGCGGTCGCCTCCTCGCGCAGCGGGTCCTCGATCGGCACCCGGTAGGTCTCCGGGGCCAACACCGTGGCCACGATCGTCAATGCCGACAGCACCAGGAAGTACGCCCAGATCAGCCACGGCCGGCCGCCACCGGCGAGCAGCAGCGAGGCCGCGATCAGCGGGGCGGTGCCGCCGGACAGCACCGAGCCGAACTGGTAGCCGATGGACGCGCCGCTCATCCGCACGCCGGTGGGGAACAGCTCGTGAACCAGGCGCCCTGCGGGCCGTACATCGCATCGTGGAACACGTTCACGGTGACCACCATGGCCAGCACGATCAGCACTGTCGCAGCACTGTCGACCCGGTGTCGAGCAGCAGGAGGAACCCGAGGCTCGCCACCGCCGACCCGACCGCGGCGAACAGGTACACCGGGCGGCGGCCCACCCGGTCGGACAGCGCCGCCCAGGCCGCCGTGCTGACCAGCCCGACCGCCGAGCAGACGATCACCGCGAGCAGCCCGGCCCCGGGGTCGGCGTCGTGCCCGCGCGCCAGGTAGGTCAGCGCGAACGTGGTGCACAGCACGTACAGCGCGTTCTGCGACATCCGCATGCCGACGGTGAGCCACAGGTTTGCGCCGGAACGCCGTGGCCACCAGCGGCAGCGGGCGGCGGGCCACCCCGTCCCGCTGCCGCAACCGCAGGTACACCGGCGCGTCGGCGAGGCCCAGGCGGATGGCCGGCCCGATCACGACCAGCAGGAGGCTCAGCAGGAACGGCACCCGCCAGCCCCAGTCCAGGAACGCCGCCCTGCCCAGCGAGCCGTGCACCAGTGCGAACACCCCGGAGGCGAGGAGCATCCCGGCCCGCGAGCCGACCTGCCGGAAGCTGCCGAACAGGCCGCGCCGGTCGGGCCGCTCGGTGTGCTCGACCGACATCAGCACCGCGCCGCCCCAACTCGGCGCCCACCGCGAGCCCCTGCAGGATGCGCAGCGCGACCAGCAGGACGGGGGCGAGCAGGCCGATCCGGGCGTACCCGGGCAGCAGCCCGATCGCGGCTGTGGCCAGGCCCATCAGCAGCAGCGAGGCGACCAGCACGGTGCGGCGGCTGACCCGGTCGCCCAGGTGCCCGGCGACCAGCGCGCCGATCGGGCGCGCGCCGAACCCGGCCGCGTAGGTGGCGAAGGAGGCCAGCACCCCGGCCGACGGGTTCACCGACGGGAAGAACTGCGGCCCGAAGACCAGCGCGGACGCTGTCCCTCTCCGCTCACGGCCCCGGGGCGGCCAGGTCACGCACCCGGCCGGCGACGGTGAGGTGCTGGCGCAGCACCCCGTAGCGCTGGTAGTTGTCCGCGACCTCCTGCAGCGCCGCCACGGTGGCCGCGTCCAGCGGCACGGCGGTGCGCACCGACCGCTGCGCGACCAGCCCGGCCACGTCGGCGGGGCGGCGGGTGAGCTGCTCGTAGATCGCCGTGTTGCGGCCCGGGTTGTCCGCCGCCCAGCGCAGCGCGGTGTTGTAGCGGCGGACGAAGTCGGTCATCGCGGCCCGGGTGGACGGGTCGTTCAGCGAGTCGTTGTTCGCGTCCCGGAAGCTGAGGCCGGAGGTGAGACCGGTGGCGTCGCGCAGGATCCGGTTGCCCTGCCGCTGCGCGACGGCGGTGTACGGGTCCCAGGTGGACCAGGCATCAACGGCGTGCGACCGCAGGGCGGCCCCGGCGTCCACGGGCTGCAGAAAGCTGATCTTCACGTCGTTCGCGGTGAGCCCGGCCGACCCGAGAGCCTGCAGCAGCAGGTAGTGGCCGATGCTGCCCTGGGTGGTCGGCGTGACGGTGTGCCCGCGCAGGTCGGCCACGGTGTGCAGCGGCGAGTCGGCGGGCACCACGATGGACAGGCCGCCCTGGGTGGGGGACCGGTTCCCGGCGACCACGGTGATGTCCGGGGTGGCGGCCAGCGCGTTGAGCGTCGGTGCGTCGCCGGCGACGCCGATGTCCACCGCGCCGCCGCGCAACGCCTCCAGCAGCGGCGCGGCGGCCGGGAACTGTGCCCAGCGCACCTGGTACGGGGCGCCGTTCAGCGCGCCGGAGGCCTGCAGCAACGCCTGCTGGATGCCGGCCTGGTCGCCGATCCGCAGCGTCACCGAGGACGGGTCGGCCGGCCCGCCGGGCGACGGTCCGGCGCAGCCCACCGGCAGCAGCAGGGCCAGCGCCGTCAGAACGGCCAGCGGGAGTCGTCGGGACAGCGGCCTCGTGGGCTCTCCTTGCGCGGGTGGGTGGCGAACGCCTCGGAGCGCGCGACGTCCTTGACGGTCCAGCCCTCGAGGAACTCGGCGACGGCCTGTCCGAGCCGGTGCCACAGCCAGGATTCGGGGCACTCGGCGTGCAGCGAGACGAGCTCGCCCTCCACCGCGCGCACCACCTCCGCCACGGTGATCCGGGAGGCGGGCCGGGCCAGCCAGTAGCCGCCCTCGCAGCCGCGGTGGCTGCGGACCAAGCCGAGGCGGCGTAGCTCGATCATGAGGTTGACCAGCGAGTTCAGCGGGATCCCTCGGGCGCGGGCGATCGACTCGCAGCGCACCGGGTCGGCGCCGGCACCGCGAGCTGGCCGACCGCGCGCAGCGCGTAGTCCAGCCGGGCCGACACGTGCAGCGGAGCGGCCCTGCGGGCGCGGGCCGGCCGGTCGGTCCGTGCGGGGCTCGCGGCCGGGTCGACGTCGACGGACCCGGCCGGTGCCGCCGAACCCCGCTCGTCGTGGAGCACGGCCGCCTTGCCGACCTCCTCCGCGAACAGCACCAGCCGCGCGGCCACGGAGCGGTGGAACCGGTCGTTGAGCACGTCGTGCACGCCCCCGGCGACCGCGACCAGCGTCGCGTCCGGATGTGCCTCGGCCAGCGCGCGGACCGGCTCGATCGGCGCCACCGGGTCGGCCTCGCCGTGCAGCAGCAGCGTCGGTAGCGCGGGGAGGGCGTCCGGTACCGTGCCGGCGCCGCCGGACAGCGCACCCCAGCCGAACATCGGGTCGGCGTCGAGCAGCCGGCGGTGCACCGGGCAACCGGTGCGCGCGGCCAGCTCGGCCGTCGTCGGTTCGCCACCGCGCGGGTCGGTGGCCACCACGGTGTAGCCGTCGAACGACAGCCGCTGCCCGAGCCGCCGGTACACGCCGGGGTGCTCGCCGCGGCCGGGCAGCACCACGACCGTCCCCCGGGACGTGCCCTCCGGCGGCCACATCGCCGCCGCGTCGAGGACCACGGTGACCGTCACGCCCGGGCCTCCGCGAGACCGGTGTCGGAGGCCGCGCGCCGGGCCAACTCACGGCGGACGAGCGGGATCAGCTCGCGGCCGTAGTCCTCGGCGTCGTCCAGCGGGTCGTAGCCGCGGATGAGCAGCGTGCTCACCCCGATGTCCACGTAGTCCAGCAGCGCGGCGGCCACCGTCTCCGGGGTGCCGACCAGCGCGGTGGAGTTGCCGGCGGCGTTGGTCGCGGCGGCGGTCGGCGTCCACAGCGCACGGTCGTGCAGCTCGCCCTTCTCGGCGGCGGCCAGCAGGCGCTGCGAGCCGACGTTGGTCGGGCCGCCCAGGTTCAGCCGCTTGCCGGTGAACGAGCCGAGCCCGCCCCGGGACGCCGTGATCTGCCCCAGGATGCGGTGCGCGCGGTCCCAGGCCGCCTCCTCGGTGGCGCCCAGGATGGGCCGGAAGGACACGCTGATCCGGGGCGGCTCCGCCCGGCCGGCGGCCCGCGCCGCGGCGTGCACGGCGGCGATCTGCTCGGCGGTCTCGGCCAGCGGCTCGCCCCACAGGGCGAACACGTCGGCGTGCTTCCCGCCGACCCGGTAGGCCGAGGGCGAGGACCCGCCGAAGTACACCGGGATGCGCGGCCCGAGCACCGGGCGGTGCACCGGACGGATCTCGGCGGACACGTCCTCGACCCGGTAGTGCCGGCCGTGGTGGCTGAACGGCTCGGTCTCGGCCCAGGTCCGGGTGACCACCTCGAGGTACTCGTCGGTGCGCTCGTAACGCTCGTCCTTGGTCAGGAAGTCGCCGTCCCTGCGCTGCTCGGGGTCGCTGCCGCCGCTGATCACGTGCATGGCCACCCGGCCGGCCGAGAACTGGTCGAGGGTGGCGAACGACCGGGCGGCGACGGTCGGGGCGACGAACCCCGGCCGGTGCGCGACCAGGTAGCCGAGCCGCTCGGTGTGCGCCGCCGCGTAGGCCGCGACCTGCAGCCCGTCCGGGGTGCTCGAGCTGTAGCCGACCAGCACCCGGTCGAACCCGGCCCGTTCGTGCGCGACGGCGAACCGCCGGACGAAGCCCCGGTCGATCGGCGGCCCCTGCGGGGCGTGGATCTCGGACACGTGCCGGGTGCCGATCATCCCCACGAACTCGACACCGGGCTCGGCACCGGGCTTCACGGTCATGACTCCTCCTCCGGATGTACCCCCAGCCGGGCCAACAGATCGGTGCGCAGCGCGGCGAACCGAGGGTCGCCGGGGCTTCTCGGCCGGTCCAGCTCGACCGTCGCGTCGAGGTCGATCCGGCCGGCGCGCATCACCAGGACCCGGTCGGCCAGCCGCAGCGCCTCGTCCACGTCGTGGGTGACCAGCAGGATCGCGCAGCCGTGTCGCCGCCAGAGCTCGTCCACCAGCTCCTGTGCGGTGATCCGGGTCAGCGCGTCGAGGGCCGAGAACGGCTCGTCGAGCAACAGCAGGTCGGGCTCACGGACCAGCGCGCGGGCCAGTGACGCGCGTTGGGCCTCCCCACCGGACAGCGTCTTGGGCCACACCTCGGCCCGGGCCCGCAGCCCCACCTCGGCGAGCGCCGCCAGCGCGCGAGCCCGGGCCGGACGCCCGGGCAGGCCCAGCGCCACGTTCCGCCAGACCCGCTTCCACGGCATCAGCCGGGGCGTCTGGAAGGCGATGGCCCGCCGCCGGGCCACCCGCACCGAGCCGGAGAACGCCGGGTAAAGGGTCGGCCAGGGATGCGCAGCAGCGTGCTCTTGCCGCAGCCGCTGGCGCCGAGCAGCGCGACGAACTGCCCGGCCGGGATGTCCAGGTCCAGCCCGTCCAGCACCGTCCGGTCGCCGAACCGGCGGGTCAGGCCGCCGACCGCGACCGGCCGGCCCTGAGCGTCGGTGTCCGGGTCCTGGGTCACCGCCCGCTCAAAGCCGGTCGCCACGACAGCAGCACCCTCTCCAGGACTCGCACGATCACGTCGCCGAGCAGACCGAGCACGGCGTAGACGGCCAGACAGACGACGATCACGTCGGTCTGAAGAACTCGCGGGCGTTGTTCATCAGGTACCCGATGCCCGACGTGGCATTGATCGTCTCGCCGAAGACCAGTGCCAACCACGCCGAGCCGAGCGCGTCGCGCAGCCCCACCAGCGCGTTCGGCAGCGCCGACGGCAGGATCACGTGGCGCACCTGCCCGAACCAGCCCAGCCCGAGCGCGCGCGCCGCCTCCACCAGCCCGGCATCCGCGGTGCGGATACCGCCGAAGATGTTCATGTACAGCGGGAAGGTCACGGCCAGCGCGATGAGCACGACCTTCGGCTGCTCGCCGATGCCGAACCAGATGATCAGCCGCGGGATCAGGCCGATCACCGGGATCGTGCGCAGCATCTGCACCGGCGCGTCGACCACGTCCTCGCCGACGCGCAGCAGCCCGGACACCGTGGCCAGCAGCACCGCCATGACCAGCCCGGACACCAGGCCGAGCGCCACCCTGCCGACCGAGGTGAGCACGGCGTCCGGCAGCTCGCCGTCGGCCCACAGCGACCCGGCGGTCCGGAGCACGGTGACCGGCGCGGCCAGCGTGTCCGGCCGGAGCACGCCCACCGAGCTGAGCAGCTGCCACGCCGCGATGATCACCACCGGCGAGCAGGTCTTGAGCAGCCCAGCGCGGCACCCGGGGCCGGCGCCGCTCGGGGATGCCGGGTACGACCTCGACGGTCACGGTGCGGGACGCGTCGGCGCGCGCCTGGTCCTGGGTCACGGTCGTGGGCACTCCGCGGGCGGGCGGGTACGCGGACGTCCGGTGGCTCCGACCGTGCGCGGCCGGCGCTGAACCGAAGGCACCGCGTCGGGCGTCGGCGGGCGGTGGCGCGTGGCCCGGCCGGGGACAGCGGTATCGGTCAGCGCGGACAGAGCGCGGACGAGACGCGCAGCAGGTCGATGTGCCCCCGCTTCGTCAGCATGTCCCGTCCCAGCACGGGAATGACGGTAGGCAGCCGGGTCCGGGAATCTCAACCAGATCAGTAGGTTTTGTTAACTAGGCCACGGCGGCTCGCCGGAGTGCGCCACGGGCGCACCGCGCGTCACGGGCGTACCGGCCGGGCGGGCGGGTAGCCGCGTCCGAGCAGGGCGAAACGGGTGTTTGCCGTACCCAAACGTGTGATAGGTCACACCTGATCTCGCAATGGTGGTACTCAGTGGGTCCGGTTGAACCGACAGCCACGGCGACGACGGGCCTCACGCGTCGCCGGCACACGTTCCTCTCACGCAGGGCGGCCAGACTTGACTGTGATCGACTGTTCCGAGCTCGTCGACGCCACCTCCGTCGCCGGGCCCGTCCTTCGGATCACGCTGCGGGAGAGCCGGCAGCCACCGACCCTGGTGATCGTCGGCCGGATCGACGCCGCGACCCTGGGCCAGTTCGACACGGCCGTCCGGTACGCCGCCGCGCGGTACCCCCGGATGGTGATCGACCTGACCGGCGCCGAGCTGGCCGGGCGCGGCGGCATCCGCGTCCTGTTCCTGCACCGGGCACGGGTGGTCGCGGTGCTCGCCGCACCCGGCGGTGCGATCGCCCGCGCGCTCGGCCTGGCCGGCTATCCCACGCTGGTCCCCGCGCCCGTCCCCGCGCGTCGCCGGGTGCCCGAGCGTGCGCTCGTGCTCGGCTGAGCGGGGCGGTATCGGGCTAGCTGACCTCGCCGAGCCGGATGCGGTACACCGACAGCGTGTGGTCGTAGTACTTGCCGGTCTCGCCGACCCACTCCATGCCCAGGCGGATCATCGTCGCGATCGCCCGCGAGTTGTGCGGCAGGGCCACCCCGAACAGCTCGTCGACGTCCTGGGTGAGGGCCCAGCGGATCAGCTGACCCGCCGACTCGGCGGCGTAGCCGTTACCCCATTCGTCGGGCCGCACCTGGAAGCTGATCTCCAGGTCCTCCTGGGCCGGCGGCAGCGGCCGGATCGCCAGGCCGCCGACCACCGCGCCGTCGGCCCGCCGCTCCATCGCCCACCGGCCCCGGGGCGGGGGCAGCTCCGGCTGGTCGTGCACCCAGGTCCGCAGCACCGAGAGCATCGCCTGCCGGTCGCCCACCCGGTTGGTGGCCGGGGTGAGCCACCCGGTGACGTCGGCCACCCCGTAGATGGCCAGCGCCGCGTCGGCGTCGGCGAGCCCCCACGGGCGGACCCGCAGCCGCTCGGTGGTGAGCGAGAGAGCCATCGAGCCACGGTAGCGCCGCACCCCGCGCCCTGGCAGTCACTCAGCCGGTGGTGTTCGCGCCCGCCGGCCACGGCGGTGCCGAGAGACAGCCCAGCAGCCGCTCCCGCTCCGCCGCGAGCGCCCGCCGGCGGTCCGAGGTCAGGGAGTGCCACGGCTCGTCGAGGATCGACAGCGCGGTCGCGGGCCGGATGTTGAGCAGCCGGGCGAGCGCGTCGGCGGCTTCGGTGCGATCGGCCGCGCCGGCGATCACCGGAAGCACCTCGCGGTAGCGGGCGAACGTGTCCATCCGGGCCTCCAGCTCGGTGAGCCGCTCGCGCGCCTCGCGGAGCGCCGCCTCGCGCGGGTCGCCGTTGCCGGTCGCCCGCGGCGGCGGGTGCGGCGCGAGGGGCCGGGCGGTCGCGTCCGGCGCGGGCGCCCAAGCCGGGGGCCGGGCGGGCTCCCGCGCCGGGGGAGTGCCCGGCTGCCGCGCGGGGGGCCGCGCGATCGCGATCGGCTGGGTGGGCGGATCGTCCTCGTCGGCGGCCCGACCGGCCGGCCGGGTGGGCGCGCGGAACAGGTCGCGCCCGATGCTGCGCTGCCGGCGCGCGGGCGCACCCGGGGCTCCGGCGGTCCGGAGGTCCGGGGACGTCGGCGGGTCCGCCGATGCGGGGGACACGGCGGTGGACCCGGCGGGCGGCACGTCAGCCGCCGGTGCGGGTGCCGGCGCGGGCCGGGCGTTCCCCGTGGCCGCCGGCCCGGCGCTCCCGGTCGCGGCGCGGGGAGGGCGGAGGCTGGCGACGGCGTTGCGCCACGGCGCGGTGCGGGCGTCGGACGGCTCCGGGTTCGGCGCCTGCTCCGCGGTCGGCGAGGTCAGCGGCAGCCCGCTCTTGACCGGGTGCGGGTCGAGCCCCCGGACCACGACGGCGTCGGCCAGCAGCGCGCGGAGGCTGTCCGCCAGCTCCTGCTGCCGCTCGGCCCGGCCGGTGGCGACCCCGTACAGCAGCCACCGCGGCCCGTCCAGGCCGACGAAGCGGCTCAGCTCGCCGTCCGCCAGCAGTACCAGCTCCACCCCCCATCGGCCCTGCTCGACGAACGTCCGCACCGGACGGTCGAGCTGCGCGGTGAGGATCTCGCGGGTGACCTGGTCCCACAGCCCGCCCGACTTCGGCGCCGCGAGCACGTGGAACCGCAGCCGTCCGGCCGGGACCTCCAGGTGCACGCCGGGGGAGCGGTCCTCCGGCCGGCGGTGGACGCTCGCGGCGAGCCCCTCGGGCAGCATCAGGCGCAGGCAGCCGAAGTCGACGGGTCGACG
>DASXJJ010000214.1:0-1753 GCA_036497465.1 Pseudonocardia sp.
GCCGGTGACGGCCGAGGCGAGGTGTTCGTGATCCAGCAGCACCATGCCCGGAGCCTGCACTGGGACCTGCGGCTGGAGCGGGACGGCGTGCTGGTCTCGTGGGCGGTGCCCAAGGGGTTGCCCGAGGACCGCGGCACGGTGCGACTCGCGGTGCGGACCGAGGACCATCCGATGGAGTACGCCGACTTCTCCGGCGACATCCCGACCGGCGAGTACGGGGCCGGCCGGATGACCATCTGGGACCGGGGCCACTACGAGACCGTCAAGTGGACCGAGTCCGAGGTACAGGTCGTGCTGCACGGTGAGCGGGCCAGCGGGCGCTACGTGCTGCTGCGCCGCGGCCGCACACCGAAGGACTGGTTGCTGCGGCGGGGGGATCCGCCGGCCGACCCGGACCGCCAGCCGCTCCCCCGTGAGCTCTCCCCCATGATCCCCGCCCCCGGTCCGCTGCCCGAGCCGGACGAGGGTTGGTGCTACGAGGTGCGGTTCGGCGGGGTGCGGGTGCTCGCCCGGGTGGACGGTGGCCGGGTCGAGCTGCTCGATACCGAGAGCATGCCACTGCCCGAACGGCACCCGGAGCTCGCCGGTCTCGGCGCCACCCTGGGCAGCACGGCGGTCCTGCTGGACGGCGAGATCGGCGGTACTCCCCCGGGACTGTGGATCAGCGACCTGTTGCACCTGGACGGCCGGGACTGCCTGGCCCTGCCGTACCGGGAACGGCGCGCCCTCGCCGAGTCGCTGCCGCTGACCGGGCCGCACTGGCGGTTGGTGCCGTCCTACCCGGGCGGCGGCCCCGCGGTGCTCGCGGCGGCCACCGAGCAGGGGTTGCCCGCCGTGGTGGCCAAGCGGGCGGACTCCCCCTACCGGCCGGGGTCGTCCGACTGGATCGAGATCAGCACCGGCGTTTCGGCTCCCCCGGTCCAGCCGGATCACCCCGAGCAGCGGACGCCGGCGGCACCCGCACCGCCGCGGCGCGCCGGCGGCAGCCGGACGGTGACGACCGTGGAGGTCGCCGGCCGGCGGGTCCGGCTGGCCAACCCGGACAAGGTGATCTACCCGCTGACCGGGTTCCGGAAGCGGGACGTGCTGGCGCACTACCTGGCGGTCGCGGACGTGATGCTGCCGCACCTGGCCGCCCGCGCGGTCACCCTGCGTCGCTGGCCGGACGGGGTGGCGGCGCCGTCGTTCTTCGAGAAGAACGTGTCCCGGCACGTGCCGTCCTGGGTGCGCACCGTGCGACTGCCCACCCCGGGCAGCGCGGCGGGTTCGGAGTCGATCGACTACCCGCTGATCGACGACGCGGCAGGGCTGGCCTGGGTGGCCAACCTCGCCGCGCTCGAACTGCACGTGCCGCAGTGGAAGGTCGGCCCCAGGGGCGGGCAGCACGACCCGGACCTGCTGGTCTTCGACCTCGACCCGGGCGAGGGCACCAGCATCGTCGAGTGCGCCCGGGTGGCCCAGCGGGTCGCGGCGGTGCTCGCCGAGGACGGACTGCCCGCGTACCCGCGCACCAGCGGCGGCAAGGGCATGCAGCTCTACACCCCGGTGCGGGTATCCCGCGCGGACCGGACCAGCGAGTACGCCCGGGCGGTCGCCGACCGGCTGGCCGCCCAGGACCCCGCCAGGGTGATCGCGGTGATGGCCAAGCAGCGTCGCCGTGGCCGGGTGTTCATCGACTGGAGCCAGAACAACCCGGCAAAGACCACGGTGGCCAGCTACTCGCTGCGCGGCCGCCAGCGCCCGACCGTCGCCA
>DASXJJ010000215.1:0-28884 GCA_036497465.1 Pseudonocardia sp.
GTGGAAGTAGGCCGCGGCGGCGGCGCCGACCCCGTAGATGTTGCCGGCGAACTCCACCAGGTTCAGGTAGCCGGTGAGGATGTCGTTCTTGGCGGTCACCCGGTCCAGCCGGATGGCCATCTGGGCCTCGCGGATCTTGCGGAGGATGGTGTCGGCCCGATCCGCCGCCTGGGCCGCCGGGTCGTCCCGGTCAACCACGTTGATCAGGTAGTTCTTCACGTACTGCTGGGTGATGGTGGAGGCGCCCTGCAGCGAGCCGCCGCCGCTGTTGTGCAGCAGCGCGCGGAACGTGGCCGCCGGGTCGACGCCCTTGTCGTCGTAGAAGCGGCGGTCCTCCACCGAGATGGCGGCGGCCTTCATCGCGTTCGAGATGCCGTCGAACGTCGCCGGCAGCCGGTACTGGTCGTACAGATAGGCCAGCGGGGCACCGGTCCGGTCCAGCACGGTGGTCACCTGCGGGATCTGGTCCGCGCTCAGCCGGGCGTCCGCAACGGCGTTCGAGCCGCGGGTCGCGGAGTCGCTCAGCTCCTTGGCGAACAGCCCACCGCCGACAACCACCGGGGAGAGGATCGCGGCCAGCAACAACCCGGCGAGGGCCACCGCGCCCACCAACCGGATCAACGAGTTCTGTGGACGCACGCCCCCGACGTTACCCGTGGACCGGAAGCTGAAAGCTCAGCTGAGAGATCAATCCTCGTCCGACCGGGCGTGATCCGGCTTACCCGGGTTCGGGTCGCGGGACAGGTCGATCAGCGGATGCAGCGGGGCGCCGTCCGGTGCCTCGTGCGCGCCGCCGGCCGCGCCGTCCGCGCGTTCCTCGGTGTGCTCCGCCGTCTGCGCCAAGCGCTCGTCGTCCGGCATGATGCCCCCTCATTCGGACGTGGATGGTCGTCGAACGCGAGGCAGTGTAAGTGACGCCACCGGTGTCACCGGCCCCCGCACCCGAAACCGGCGGACCGGCACGGACGCGGGGGGGACGGCGCGAGGTCACTTCTTCAGCAGCTGGAGCAGCTCGCCGATCTCGTCGTTCGTCGAGCCGGGCACCGAGTACCCGTCCTGCGAGCGGATCTCGCCGATGTGCTCGGCCACGTCCTCGGCGGAGACCTTCGCCTCCTTGCCGGCGAACCAGCCCGGGGCCAGGCCGAGGAACACCCGCGAGTAGCGGCCGCCGCCGGCGGAGAACACCTCGTGGGTGTGCTCGTTGGACTCGCTGGCCAGGTACACCACCATCGGGGTGACCAGGTTGGGGTCGAGGGTGTCGGCCATCGAGCCGAGCAGCTCCTCGGTCATCCGGGTGCGGGCGATCGGACAGATGACGTTGCTCTTGATGCCCGCCTTCTTGCCCTCGATGGCGAGCACGTTGGACAGCCCGACCAGCCCGAGCTTGGCCGCGCCGTAGTTGGACTGGCCGAAGTTGCCGAACACGCCCGCGTTCGAGGCGGTGAACACGAACCGCCCGTAGCCGTTCTCCTTCATGGTCCGGAACGCCGGCTGGCTGACGTAGAAGGCACCCTTCAGGTGCACGTCGAGCACGGCCTCGAGGTCTGCCGGGGGCAGCTTGGAGAACGTCTTGTCCCGCAGGATGCCGGCATTGTTGATCACGATGTCGACCTTGCCGAAGGTGTCCAGCGCGGCCTGGATGATCGCCTCGCCGCCCTCCGGTGTCGCCACCGAGTCGTGCGAGGCCACCGCGTTGCCGCCGGCCGCCTTGATCTCGTCGACGACCTTCTGCGCGGCCGAGGCGTCGCTGCCCTCGCCGGACGCCGAGCCGCCCAGGTCGTTGACCACCACGGAGGCGCCGCGCGATGCGAGGTCCAGCGCGTAGGTCTTGCCGAGGCCGCCACCTGCGCCGGTCACGACGGCCACCCGGTCGATGAAGCTGATGTCAGTCACGCTCCGCACCTTAACCTGTGTTCAGGCCGTTGCAGCGCGTATCGCCCGGTAGGTGAGTGCACGGTCACCGAGTCGGCGACGCAGCTCCCGTTCGAGTCCCGCGATCGGGTACAGGTTCTGCGGCGCGCGGGCGTCCTTGTACTCGGTGGAGGCGTACCGGCCGAGCATCCGCTGGCTGCCTCCCGCGGTGGCGACCGCGTCGGCCACCGCCAGCTCGGCCGAGCACTCCACCCGCACCACCCCGGCCCACGGCGCGCCCGGGCCACCGGGCAGCTTCAGGTACCAGGAGTACCGGTCGGCCAGCCCGAACACCGGGGTGCGCTGGCCGGGGCCGAGCGTGCCGACCATCCGGTGCAGCGCGGCGGGCAGGTAGTAGGTGTCGTGCGTCTTGGCGTAGCCCAGCGTGCGCGGCAGGTGGGTGCGCCCGTGCAGCGGGCCGTCGACCACGAGCAGGTCGTCGCCCGCCGGACCACCGGCATGCCCGGCGCCGTTCGTGCCCGCGCCGTTCGTGCCCGCGCCGTTCGTGCCGTCGGGTGCCGGCCCGTGACGGGCCGTCTCCGACACGGCGGCCTCGGCCGTCCGCATCCGGGCCTGCACCGCCTGGGTGAGCTGCTGCGCGGGCGGCGGGGACCCGAGGCGCAGCGGCACCCGGCTGCCGACGTAGCGGCCGACCGAGGTGGCCACGTCGCCCACCGCCGTCGCCCCGCTGAACAACCCCCGGTGCACCTGGGCGGCCAGCAGCCGCGCACCACCCGGGTCGCAGCACACGACCCCGGCGGCGTAGGAGGCGAACAGTGCCATCGACGGAATCCCGTCCGGCCCCGGCTCCTCGCCGTCCCAGGCGATCGCGTCGATCCGGCGCACGCCGTCGACGAACAGCACCCGGCGCCAGGTCCGCGCGTCGGCCCCCGGGTCGAGCGGCCGCCACCGGGCCTCGGCCAGCTCCACGTCCAGCGTCGGCTCGACCTGCGACCTGCGTGGTTCCAGCTGCTCCCCGGTGCTCGCTCCGTAGGCCGGGTCCCAGGTCTCCACCCGCCAGCGCCCGCCCGTCGCCGTGCTCATCCGGTCTCCCGGGTGATCGAGGCGGTGCGCTGGTCGCGGCTCACCGCGAACCGGACCGGCACCCGCTCGGCCAGCGCCGGCACGTGGGTGATCACGCCGACCATCCGGTCGCCGATCGAGGCCAGGTTCTCCAGGGTGGCCGCAACGATCTCCAGGTTGGCCTCGTCGAGGGTGCCGAAGCCCTCGTCCAGGAAGATGGAGTCGAGCCGCGGCGCCCCGGCGGCGGCCAGGGTGGCCAGCTGCTCGGACAGCGCGAGCGCCAGCGCCAGGCTGGCCTGGAACGTCTCGCCGCCGGAGAGCGTCTTCACCGGCCGGCGGGCGTCGGCATCGGCGTGGTCCACCACCTGGAACTCCCCTCCCGCGTGCACCAGCGCGAACTGCCCGCCGGAGAGCTCGGCCAGGTTCCGCGACGCGTCGGCGACCAGGGTGTCCAGCGCGGAGGCCACCAGCCACCGGGGGAACTGGTCGGACCGCAGCAGCCCGGCGAGCATCCGGGCCACCTGGGCCGACTCGTCGGCGCGGCCCTTGTCCTCGACGAGCGTGGCCGCCGCGCGCCGCCGCTCGTCGATCCGGGCCACCGCCGCCCGGGCCCGCTCGGCGGCGGCGGACGCGGCCGGTGCGGCGGCGTGCTCCAGCGACCGGTCGGTGGGCAGCGGCACGTCGTGCTCGTCGAGGTCGGCGCGGACCGCGTCGAGCACCTCCTGGCGTACCCGCCGCGCCCCGGCCAGCGCCCGCTCGGTGTCGGCCAGCCGCTCCGCCCGGTCGGCCGCCGCGCGGCGCGCCCAGCCGGCCAGCGCCGCCCACGCCGCGACCAGCTCGTCACCGTCCGCCTCGGTGTCCGTCGCGTCGTCGTCGGTCGGCGCCTCGCCGGAGGCCGCGGACTCGGACGCCGCGGCGTCGGTCGTGTCATCGTGGGCCGCCGCGTGCTCGGCCGCCGCGTGCTGGGCCGCCGCGTCCTGCGGCGCCGCGTCCTGGGCCGCCGCGTCCTGGGCCGCCGCGGAGCCGTCGGTCCCCGCGCCGCCGCTACTCGCGCCGTCCCGCACCGCGCCGTCCCGCACCGCGCCCCCTGGACGCGCGCCGAACTCCGGGGCGCCGAGCGCGACCAGCGGATCCCGCGCGGCGCGCAGCTCCCGCCAGCCGAGGGCCAGCCGGGCGGCGACGGAGCGGGCCGCGGCGTCGGCCTCGGCCAGCGTTGCCCGCGCGGCGCGCAGCTCGCCGTCGGCGGCCGCCGCCCGGCGGTCCAGCTCGTCGCGCTCGGCCAGCCGGCGGGCCAGCTCTGCGTCGGGCGGGGCGCCGGTCAGCGTGCCGGCCAGCTCGTCGATGCGGGCGCGCCCACGGGCCAGCTCCCCGGCCGCGTCCTGCTCGGCGCGCACCGCCCCGGTCTCCGCGCGCCGCCGCCGCTGGGCCTCCTCGACGGCCGAGGCGGCGGCCCGCCCGGTCCGCTCGTGCTCGCGCTCGGCCACCGCCAGCTCGCCGCGCGCACCGACGAGACGCTCCGCGCGTTCCTCGGCGGCCCGCCGTGCCCACTCGGTCAGCGCCCGCCAGCCGGCCACCGGGGACTCCGGCTCGTCGCCGTCCAGCGCGGGGGCGCCCAGCGGAACCAGCGGGTCGCGCACCGCGCGCAGCCGGGCAGCCTCCACCCCGGACCGGCGGGTCACCTCGGCGGCCTCGGCCTCCGCGTCGTCCCGGGCCGCGCGGGCGCGGCGGGCGCGGCCGTCGGCGGAGCGCGCGGCCGCCTCCGCCTCGTCCAGCCGGCCCAGCAGCTCGGCCACCCGATCGGCCCCGGCGACTCCACCGGGCGCATCGGCCAGAGTGGCCCGCAGGGACCGCACCCGCTCGGCCGAGGCGGCCAGGTCGGCGGCCGCCCCGCGGGCCCGGTCGGCGGCGGAGCGCTGCCGGCCGTGGGTCTCGTCGCGCTCCCGCACGGCCCGCCGCTCGGCCTCCTCGGCGTCGCGCACGTCGGACCGCGCGACCGGCTCCGGCAGCGCGTGCACGGGCTGGTCGCACACCGGGCACGGCCGGTCGAGCTCGAGGCCGGGGCGCAGCGTGGCCACCAGGTCGGTGCGCACCCGCTCGTGCCGGTGCTCCCGCGCGGCGGCCAGCGCCCGCTCGGCGGCGGCCAGCGCGGCGTCCTCGGCGGCGGCGTGCTCGGCGGCGGACGCGTGCTCCGCGCGCAGCGCCCGCTCCCGCTCGCGCGCGTCGGCCAGCGCGGTGTGGTCACGGCGGGCCTGGGTGAGCACCGCCCGGTCGGGCTGCCCGGCCAGCGCCTGCCGGGCGGCCGTGTCGTCGGCGTCGGCGCCGGTCAGCTCGCGGCGGGCGGCGGCGAGCCGCTGGTCGGCCTCGCGGCGGCGGGCGTCGAACCCGGCCAGCCCGGCCGGGGCGCGCACCGAGGCCAGCTGTTCCCGCTCGGCGCCCCACCGGTCGGTGTCCGCGCGCAGCCCGTCGTGGGCGGCGCCGGACCGGTCCCTGGCCGACCGCGCCGCGTCCAGCGCGGTGGCCGCCTCCGCCGCCCGCTCGGTGGCCTCGGCGGTGGCCCGGCGGGCCCGTTCGGCCGCGTCGGTCAGCTCGGGCAGCCGGCGACGCAGGTCGGCGAGCTCGGCGTGTTCGCGGCGCATCCGCAGCAGCGGCTCCCGGTCGGGCGCGCCGGCCACCTCCTCGCGCGCCTCGGTGTCGGCCCGCTCGGCGGCGGCCAGCACCCGGCGAGCGCCCACGCGACCGCGGCGGGCCTCACCGGCCACCCGGGCCAGCTCGGCGAGCCCGGCCGGCTCGCGCAGCCCGGCCAGCGCGGCGTGCTCCTCGGCCAGCCGGCGGGCCCGCCGGCCGGTCTCGGCCACCTCGGCGTCGGCCTCGGCCAGCGCGGGCAGCGCCTTGTGCACCCGCTCCACCAGGTCGGTGAGGGCGGCCTGCCGGGCCACCGCGTCGGCCCGGGCCTGCTCGGTGGCGTCGGCGTAACCGCCGAGCTGCTCGGCGAGCACCTCGGCGCGCTGGCTCTGCTCCTTGGCCCGGGAGTGCGCCCTGCGAGCCATCTCCTCGTAGATCTCCAGCCCGAGGATCCGGGTCAGCGTGCGCTGCCGGTCGGCCGGCTTGGCGTGCAGGAACGTGGCGAAGTCGCCCTGGGGCAGCACGACGCACGTGCAGAACTGCTCGAACGGCAGCCCGAGCAGCTCCTCCACCGCCCTGGACACCGCGCCGTCGTGCGCGAGGGCCTCGGTCCCCTGCTCGCTCTCCTCGCCCGGTTCGCCGGCGAGCAGCCGCTCCAGCCGGGCGTTGCGCACGGTCACCCCGCCGCTGGCCGCGCGGCGCAGCTCCCTGGCCGCCACGTACCGGTGCTCGCCGACGTCGAAGAACAGCCGCACGGTGCCGCGGTTCGCCGTGGGGGACAGCGCGAGCGCCACCGTGCGCCGGTCGTCCCAGCGGGGCACCGAGCCGTACAGCGCGAAGGTCATCGCGTCGATCACGGTGGACTTGCCGGCCCCGGTCGGTCCGACCAGCGCGAAGTAGTCGGCCCCGGTGAAGTCGACCGAGGTGGGCTCGCGGAACGCCGCGAACCCGTGCATCTCCAGCCGCACCGGGCGCATCAGCTCACCTCGTCGTGCAGCCGGGCGAACAGCTGGGCCACCCGCTGGTCGGCGACCGAGTGGTCGGCGCAGTACTGGGCGAACAGCTCGCCGGGGGTGTGCTCGGAGCCGGGGCCGGTGACCGGGCGGGAGCCGTCGACCGGGGCGGCGAACTCCGGGTCGATCCGCACCTCCAAGGCGTTCGGCAGCAGCTCCAGCACCTCGTCGCGCAGCCCGGCCCTGGCCTGCTCCCGCACCCACACCCGCAGGTAGTCCGCGCCCACCGTCGGTGCCAGCGCGGCCAGCTCGGCCACCGTGCCGCGCAGCGTGCGCAGCCGCCGCCCCGAGGTGACCGGGACGTCGGTGACCCGCGCCGGGGTGCCCGGGGAGGCCTCCACCAGGCAGACCACCGGCGTGTTGTCCTGCTCGCCGAAGTCGACGGCCAGCGGCGCCCCGCAGTAGTGCACCGGGCACGGCGCGGGCAGCCGCTGCCTGCGGTGCAGGTGGCCCAGCGCGACGTAGTGCGTCTCGGCGGGGAAGACGGTCGCCGGCACGTGGTACTCGAAGATCGACTGGGCGGCCCGCTCGCCGCCGCCGAAGGCGCCGCCGGTCACCGTCAGGTGCGCCATCACCAGGTTCACCGCGTCGTCGGAGAAGCCGGCGGTGAGCGTGCCCAGCACGTCGCGCACCAGCTGGTCGTACTTCCCCGCGTTCTCCGCCGGGGTGCCGCTGACCAGCTCGGCCGCCTTCACCGCGTACCGCTGGGACAGGAACGGCAGCACCGCGAGGGTGACCGGCTCGCCGGTGGACCGCGCGTCGAACCGGATCACCCCGCCGTTCTCCGCCGTGCGCACCGCGCCGACCAGGGTGATCCCGGCGTGCCCGGCCAGCGCTCGGTAGGCGTCCAGGGTGGCCGCGTGGTCGTGGTTGCCGGCGATGGCGACGACCCGCGCGCCGGTCTCGGCCAGCGCCAGCAGCGCGCCGATCACCAGCCGCTGGGCCGGGGCTCCCGGGGCGGTGGTGTCGTACAGGTCGCCGGCCACCAGCACCGCATCGACCTGCTCGGCCCGCGCGATGCGCACGAGCTCGCCGAGCACCTCGCGCTGCTCCTCGAGCCGCGAGCGCCCCTTGAGCGTCTTGCCGACATGCCAGTCGGACGTGTGCAGGAACCGCATCAGGTCGACACGGTAGGCGCGGCCACCGACAGCCACCGCGCGAGGGGCCGCCGCCGCTCACCCGGAGACCGCCGTTCAGGGTCACCGTCTCAGGGTGATCGCCGTCCGGGGCGGTTGAGCCGCGTTGAGCGGGTTGATCCGCCCGAACCGACGATCACCCCACCTCCGCCACCCCGGAGGACGGCCACCCGCCACGGCCGGGGAGTGACGGGACGCCGGCCGCCGACATAACCTGCGTGCCTGCCCAGCACCCGGGAGTGCCCATGCCGCCAGCGCGCCGGCCCCGCTCGGCCCTGGTCGCCCGGCTGACCAGCGCCGCTCCCGGCCGCCCGCAGGCCGCGATCCTGGACGAGCTGCGCCGCTGTGTGCTGGACGGCGAGGTGCCGCCCGGCACGCCGATCCCGGTGGACGAGGTGGCGGCGGTGTTCGGGGTGAGCCGGATCCCGGTGCGCGAGTCGCTGAAGACGCTGATCGGCGAGGGTCTGGTGGAGCACCGGCCGAACGCCGGGTACTCGGTCGCCCGGCTGACCTCCCAGGAGCTCGGTGAGATGTACCTGGTGCGGGAGGTGCTGGAGACCGCCGCGCTGACCGCGGCCGTGGACTCGGCCACCTCCGGCGACGACGCCGAGGCCCGGCACGCGCACCAGGCACTCGGCGCGGCCATGCGCGGCCACGACGGGCGCGGCTACCACCGGGAGAGCCGCCGGTTCCACTGGGCGCTGGTGCGGCCGTGCGGGATGCACCGGCTGCTGGGCATGCTCGAGTCGGCGTGGAACGTGACCGAGCCGCTGCAGACGATGACCCACGTCCGGGAGGCCGAGCGGACCGCGCTGCACGCCGACCACGAGGAGCTGCTCGCCGCCTTCCTCGGCCGCGACCGGGAAGCTCTGCTGCGGGCCACCCGGGAGCACCACCGCCGGCTGCGCTCCGTGCTGTCCGGGCTACCCACCGACACCGGCCTGTTCGCCGACCCGGAGTAGCCGCGCGGCTGTCCGGGGCGCGCCAAGATATATGTTCGGTGTGATGGGGGCGTAACAGTGCCTTCCTACCGTCTGTGCGGATCGCTCGTCCGCACAGCCATGGGAGCTGGCATGACCGACACCTCGCCACACACCGACAATCGGCACCTACCCCCCGGGGCCTCCTCGGGGCACGACGACCTCGTGGAGGCCGCCGGGGCACCGATCGGCGGCGGACTGATCAAGCCCGGCTACGACCCCGGGCTGACCAACGAGGACCTCGCGCCGCTGCGCAAGCAGTCCTGGAACAGCTACAACATCTTCGCGTTCTGGATGTCCGACGTGCACAGCGTCGGCGGCTACGTCACCGCCGGCAGCCTGTTCGCGCTGGGGCTGAGCAGCTGGCAGGTGCTGATCGCGCTGCTGATCGGCATCGGCATCGTCAACTTCTTCTGCAACCTGGTCGCCAAGCCCAGCCAGCTGACCGGGGTGCCCTACCCGGTGATCTGCCGCGCGGTGTTCGGCGTGCTCGGCGCGAACGTCCCGGCGATCATCCGGGGGCTGATCGCGGTCGCCTGGTACGGCATCCAGACCTACCTGGCGTCCTCGGCACTGAACGTGGTGCTGCTCAAGCTGTTCCCGGGGCTGATGCCCTACGCCGACGTGGCCCAGCACGGGTTCGCCGGGCTGTCCACCCTGGGCTGGTGCTCGTTCGCGGTGCTCTGGGTGCTGCAGGCCGCCGTGTTCTGGACCGGCATGGAGACCATCCGCCGGTTCATCGACTTCTGCGGTCCCGCCGTGTACGTGGTGATGTTCCTGCTGGCCGGCTACCTGATCTACCGGGCGGGCTGGGGCGCCATCGACCTGAACCTGGGTGAGGTCAAGTACACCGGGTGGGACTCGATCCCGGTGATGCTCGGCGCGATCGCGCTGGTGGTGTCCTACTTCTCCGGCCCGATGCTGAACTTCGGCGACTTCTCCCGCTACGGGCGCTCGTTCGCCGCGGTGAAGAAGGGCAACTTCCTGGGCCTGCCGGTGAACTTCCTGGTCTTCTCGGTGCTGGTGGTGATGACCACCTCGCTGACCCTGCCCATCTTCGGCGAGCTGATCACCGACCCGGTGGACACGGTGGCCCGCATCGACAACACGTTCGCCATCGTGCTCGGCGCGCTGACCTTCGCCATCGCCACCGTCGGCATCAACATCGTCGCCAACTTCATCTCGCCGGCGTTCGACTTCTCCAACGTCAACCCGCGCCGGATCAGCTGGCGGGCCGGCGGCATGATCGCCGCGGTCGGCTCGGTGCTGATCACCCCGTGGAACCTCTACAACTCCCCCGACGTCATCCACTACACGCTGGAGACGCTCGGCGCGTTCATCGGCCCGCTGTTCGGGGTGCTGATCGCCGACTTCTACCTGGTGCGCAAGCAGAAGGTGGTGGTGGACGACCTGTTCACCATGTCGCCGGAGGGCCGCTACCACTACACCAAGGGCTACCACCCGGCCGCGATCATCGCGACGGTGATCGGGGCGGCCGTCGCGGTGGTGCCCGTACTCTGGGCGGACGGCCCGGGGATGACGGCCGCGGTGCAGTACACCTGGTTCATCGGCGTGGCGGTCGGGCTGGTCGCCTACCTCGCGCTGGGCCGGCGCACCGCCATCGCGGCCGGCGCCCCCGCCGAACCGGCGGCGTCGGCTGGGAGGTAGCCCGCACGTGCTCATCACCGTCATCAACCCCAACACCAGCTGGGCCATGACCCGGTTGATCCAACGGTCGGCCGAGGCGGTGGTGGGGCCGGACAGCGTGGTCCGGGCGGTGAGTCCGGCCATGGGGCCGGCGTCGATCGAGAGCCACTACGACGAGGCGCTCGCGGTGCCCGGGGTGCTCGCCGAGATCGCGGCCGGCGAGCGGCTGGGCAGCGACGGCTACGTGCTGGCCTGCTTCGGCGACCCCGGGCTGGACGCCGCCAGGGAGCTGGCGGGAGGGCCGGTGGTCGGGATCGCCGAGGCGGCCATGCACGCGGCCAGCTTCCTCGGCCGGGGGTTCAGCGTGGTCACCACGCTGGGCCGCACGACCGGTCGGGCCGCCGACCTGGCGCAGCGGTACGGGATGGACCGGTTCTGCCTCGGGGTGCACGCCTGCGAGATCCCGGTGCTGGAGCTGGACTCCGACCCGTACGCGGTCAAGCGGGTGACCGACGCGTGCGCCTCGGCGGTGGCCGAGGACGGGTCGGACGCCGTGGTGCTGGGCTGCGCCGGGATGAGCGGCTGGTGCGAGCGGATCGGCGCGGAGGTCGGTGTGCCGGTGGTGGACGGGGTGGCGGCGGCGGTGCTGACCGTGCGGTCGCTGGTCACCATGGGGCTGCGCACCGGCGGTCTCGGCGAGTTCGCCGCGCCGCCGCCCAAGCCGTACACCGGGCTGCTGAGCGAGTTCGGCTCCCGGTGAGGGGCGTGCTGCGGGCGGCCCGGGTGCTCACCCCGGACGGCGAGCGCCCGGCCACCCTGCGGTTCGCCGGCGGGCTGATCACCGAGGTCGGCGTGCTGGACGGCCCGCCCGACATCGGCGCCGACCAGGTGGTGCTGCCCGGGCTGGTGGACAGCCACGTACACGTCAACGAGCCGGGGCGGACCGAGTGGGAGGGGTTCGCCACGGCCACGGCGGCCGCGCTGGCCGGCGGTGTCACCACCATCGTGGACATGCCGTTGAACAGCATCCCGGCCACCGTCGACGTGCCGGCCCTGCGCGCCAAGCAGGCGGCGGCCGCCGGGCAGCTGGCGGTCGACGTGGCGTTCTGGGGCGGCGCGGTACCGGGCAACGCCGGGCGGCTGCGGGCGCTGCACGACGCGGGGGTGGTCGGCTTCAAGTGCTTCCTGCTCGACTCCGGTGTGCCGGAGTTCCCGCCGCTGGACGTCGACGGGCTGGCGCTGGCGATGGCGACGATCGCCGGGTTCGACGGGCTGCTCATCGCGCACGCCGAGGACGCTGGTGTGATCGGGGCGGCCCCGGTGCCGCGCGGCCGCCGCTACGCCGACTTCGTGGCCTCCCGCCCGGCGGACGCCGAGGTCACCGCGATCGGCACGCTGCTGGAGCAGACCCGCCGCACCGGTTGCCGCACCCACGTCGTGCACCTGTCCGGCGCGGCGTCGCTGCCGGTGGTGCGGGCGGCGAAGGCCGAGGGGCTGCCGCTGACCGTGGAGACCTGCCCGCACTACCTGCCGCTGCGCGCCGAGGACGTGCCGGACGGGGCCACCCAGTTCAAGTGCTGCCCGCCGATCCGCGACGAGCGCAACCGCGAGCAGCTGTGGGCGGCGCTGGCCGACGGCACCATCGACTGCGTCGTGTCCGACCACTCGCCGTGCACCAGGGAGGCGAAACGGCTGGACACCGGCGACTTCGGCGACGCCTGGGGCGGTATCGCCTCGGTGCAGCTGGGCCTGCCGGCGATGTGGACGGCGGCCGGGGAACGCGGCGTCGGGCTGACCGAGCTGGCGCGGTGGATGTGCGCGGCGCCGGCCCGGCTGACCGGCCTGACCGGGCGCGGGGTGATCGCCCCCGGCTACCGCGCCGACCTCGCGGTGTTCGCGCCGGACGCCGAGTTCGTGGTCGACCCGGCCCGCCTGCGGCACCGCAACCCGATCAGCCCGTACGCGGGGCGCACGCTGCGCGGGGTGGTGACCGGCACCTGGCTGGCCGGCCGGCCGGTGACGGCCGAGCAGCGGGCCGGCCGGATGGTCGTCCCGGAGCCACGGGCGAAGATGGCGGGATGACGGACTTCCAACGGCTCCCCGACGTGGCCGGCCGGGCTCTGGGCGGCAGCGTGATGTACGCGAACGACGAGTTCTTCGCCGAGGCGCACAACCTGATCACCCAGGCCCCGGCGACGCACGACCCGGCCGCGTTCGGTCCGAGGGGGAAGGTCTACGACGGCTGGGAGACCCGGCGGCGGCGCGGCGAGCCCGGGGACGACTTCGTGATCGTCCGGCTGGCCGCACCGGCCGTGCTGCGCGGCGTCGTGGTGGACACCGGGTTCTTCCGGGGCAACCACCCGCCGTACGCCTCGGTGGCGGCCACCACCGTGCTGGGCTACCCGTCGGCCGAGGAGCTGCACCGGGCGCGGTGGCGGCCGCTGGTGGAGAAGGCCGGGCTGGCCGGTGACACCGCGAACGCCGTGCCGGTCAGCGCGCCGGACCAGCTGGCCACCCACCTGCGGCTGACCATCCACCCGGACGGCGGGGTGGCCCGGTTCCGGGCGCACGGCGAGGTGGTGCCCGACCCGCGCCGGCTGGGCGGTCGGGTCGACCTGGCGTCGGTGCTGCACGGCGGGCTGGTCGAGGACTGCAGCAACCTGTTCTTCTCCGCGCCGGGCAACGTGCTGATGCCGGGCAGATCGGTGGGCATGTTCGACGGCTGGGAGACCGCCCGGCGCCGCGACGACGGCAACGACTGGCTGCAGGTGCGGCTGGGCGTGCCGGGGGTGGTCCGCCAGGTGGTCCTGGACACCGGGCACTTCGTCGGCAACTCCCCCGGCTCGGCGCGGCTGACCGACTCCGACACGGGGGCCGACCTGGTGCCGGAGGCGCGGCTGCAGCCGGACACCGCGCACCACTTCGCGGTTCGGGTGGAGACCCCGGCGCGGCGGGTCCGGCTGGACATCTACCCGGACGGCGGGCTGTCCCGGCTGCGGGTGCTCGGGGAGGTGCCCGAGCACGCGCGGGCCGACCTGGCGCGGCGGTGGCTGGGCCTGCTGCCCGAGGACGTGGCGGCCGGGGTCGACCGGGCGGAGTTCTTCGCGTGAGCACCGCCGGCCCCGGAGAACGCCCCGCCGCCGGTTCCGGGGACCCCGCGGCCGGTCCCGGGGACCCCGCGGCCGGTCAGGGCCTGGCCGACCGGCTGGACACGCTGCTGGCCGGGGACGACGCCGACCGGACGCGCCGCTACCCCGGCGGGCCGGCCGGGCGGCTGCCGGTGCACACCGTGTACCTGCCGGCCGACCGGTTCGCCGAGGACACCGCCGCCCGGTGGGGCCGGGAGGCGCTGCACGTCCTGGACCGGCACGGACCGCTGGCGGACGCGGTGCCCGGGGTGAGCGCCGACGTGGCGTCCCGGGTGCGGGCCAAGCTGGCCGCCGAGCCGGTCGAGGACCTGCGGCTGGACTTCGAGGACGGCTACGGCTCCCCCGACGACGCGCGGGAGGACGCCGACGCGCGGGCGGCGGGCACCGCGCTGGCCGCCGCCGTGGCCGGGGGCACGGCGCCCCGGTTCGTCGGGATCCGGATGAAGTCGGTGGAGGCACCGACCCGCCGCCGGGGGCTGCGCACCCTGGAGCTGTTCCTGGCCGCGCTGCTCGACGGCGGCGCGGCGCTGCCCGAGGGCTTCCGGGTGACGCTGCCCAAGGTCACCTCGGTCCGGCAGGTCGAGGCGATGGTGGCGGTGTGCGCGGCGCTGGACGGGCGGTTCGGGCTGCCCGGGCTGCGGTTCGAGCTGCAGGTGGAGACCCCGCAGGCGGTGTGCGGGCCGGACGGGACCGCGTTGGTCGCGCCGATGATCCACGCGGCGGCCGGGCGGTGCGCCGGGCTGCACTACGGCTCCTACGACTACAGCGCATCGGTGGGCGTCGCCGCCGGGTACCAGAGCATGGAGCACCCGGCCGCCGACCACGCCAAGGCGGTCATGCAGGTGGCGGCGGCGGGCACCGGGGTGCCGGTGTGCGACGGGTCGACGAACGTGCTGCCGGTCGGCGACACGGCGGCGGTGCGCGCGGCGTGGGGGCTGCACGCGCGGCTGGTCCGGCGGTCCCTGGAGCGGGGCTTCTACCAGGGCTGGGACCTGCACCCGGCGCAGCTGCCGACCCGGTACGCGGCGACCTTCGGCTTCTACCGCGACGGGCTGGCCGGCGCCGCGGAGCGGCTGCGCGCCTACACCGAGCGGCGCGAGTCCGGGGTGCTCGACGAGCCGGCCACCGCGCGCGCACTGGCCGGCTACCTGCGCCGGGCGCTGGACTGCGGGGCGGCCGGGGCCACCGAGGTCACCGGGCTGACCGGCCTGACCGCCGAGCGGGTCGCCGAGCTGTCGCGCTGACCCGACGGGTCAGAACGGCGGTTCGTCGTCCACCACCGGCAGCCGGCGCAGCGAGGCGCCCACCGTGCCCGGGCCGGCGCCGTTCCCCGAACCGGCGCCGGGACCGTGGCCGCCGGTGGCCGGGGCGCGGAACGGCTCGCCCGCGCTCTCCGACAGCCGGGTGGCCCAGGCGGGGAACGGGAACTCGACCGCCAGCGGCACCGGGATCTCCGGCTGGGAGACGAACATCGTGCCGGGGCGGGCGAGGGTGGCCCGGCCGCGCTGGGCGGCGGGCAGGAAGCCGTACTCGGGACGGCCGGCCTCCGCCGGGTCCAGCCGGCCGACGACCTTGATCGACGAGTTGGCCACGATCCGCCGCTCCACCTCGCTGGCGGTCTGCTGCGCGCCGACCAGGATGATGCCCAGAGACCGCCCGCGCTCGGCGATGTCCAGCAGCACCTCCTTGATCGGGCTGGTGCCGTCGCGGGGCGCGTACTTGTTCAGCTCGTCGATCATGGTGAACAGCAGCCCGCCCGGCCCGGCCGCCTCCTTGCGCGCGGTCTCGGCGGCGAGCACCACGCCGACCACGAACCGCTGCGCCCGCTCCGGGAGGTTGTGCAGGTCGACGACGGTGACCTGCTGGCCCTCGGTGCTGATCCGCCGCCCCGGTGCGTCCGGCAGGTCGCCCCGGACGATGGCCCCCAGCGGGCGGACGCTGGAGCGCAGCCGGCGCAGGAACGCGTTGATGGTGCCGATCCCGGTGACCGGCCCCGCCCACGGCGCGCGCACCGAGGAGTCCTCGTCGGTGAGCTTGTCGGACAGGAAGGTGACCAGCTCGGAGTAGGTGCGCACCAGCCGGCCCTCGATGCTCACCGCGCCGTCCAGCCCGGCGGCCATCGCGTCGAACCGCAGCCGGGTCGCCACCTGGTGGATCACCGAGGTGTACTGGTTGCGCTCGTCCTCGGCGTCGGCGAAGGCGAACCGCAGCAGCTCCTCGGCGCAGAACTCGCGCAGCGTCCACCAGAACGGGCTGATCCCGCTGGTCCGGCCGGTGACGTGCGGCCGGCCGGACGGGTCGTCCGGGGTCGGCGGGGCGTAGAAGCCGGCCGAGGCGAACGGCTCGGCGGCCAGCCCGAGCCGGGCGTACCCCGCGCGCAGCTCCGGGCCGGACTCCTCGTCGACCAGCCGCCGGTTGGGGTGGTCCAGGAACAGCAGGTCCTCGCCCTTCACGCTGAAGATCAGCGCCTTGGCGTTGACCGCCCGGTTGCCCAGCGCTCCGCCGGTGAAGATCGAGTAGAGCAGGAACAGCGCGAAACTGGTCTTGGTGGCCACCCCGGAGATGCCGCTGATCGAGATGTGCCCGCCCCGGGTGCCGTCCAGGAACTCCAGGTTCAGGTAGATCGGCTCGCCGTCGCGGCCCAGGCCGGCGGCGACCTTGCGCTCCATCCGGTCGAAGTACAGCGCCTGCGCGCGCTCCTCGCCGGTGGCCCGGTGCACCGCGGCGCCCGGACGCGGCGGCACGTAGCACTCCGGGTCGACCCGGGTGGTGGCCACCTCGGCGATCTCCTGCACCTGCGCGGGCAGCACCCCGTCGTTGATCAGGAACACGTCGGAGCCGAAGCTGGCACCCTCGTGCCGGGCGCGGACCTGGGTGACCACGCCGCTGGTCAGCACGGGTCCGACGCCGGCCACCGGCCGCACGGTGACCACCACGTCGTCCAGCTGCAGGTAGGCGTCCGGGGCCAGCGCCACGCTGAACAGCAGCGGGGTGGAGTCCTCGGTGCCGGCGACCAGCCCGACCGGGGGCGGCTTCGTCTCGTCCGGCACGCCGTCCTCCTCGCTCGCGGTCACCCGACGCGCATTGCTACCACGCGGCGTGGTCACCCGGGTCCGCGCCCGGCGCCGGGGCGCCCCCGTCCGACCTCAGCCGTCCGACCTCAGCCCAGGAAGTCGACGATCCGGTCGACGACCGCCGGGTCCTCGCGGAAGCACCAGTGCCCGGCGCCGTGCACCAGCTCGACGGTCGCGTCCGGCAGGGCCTCGGCGTACCGGTAGGCCTCCTCGGTGCCCAGGTACGGGTCGCCGGTGGCCCACACCACCAGGGCGGGGCAGCGCACCTCGTCGAGGGCGCGGCCGGCCGCGCCGAGCACCCCGGGGTCGGCCGAGCGGTAGAGCTGCAGGATCGCGCGGCGGGTGCCGTGGTCGAGGTGCCGGGTGGCCTCGTCCAGGAAGTCGTCGGCCATCGGCCCCCGGCGCGGGCTGGACAGCCGGGACAGCTGCTTGAGCGTCGCCCGGTTCATCCCGACCGCGGCCAGCTCGCCGAGCACCGGCGTGCGCCAGCAGCGGGCCAGCCAGTGCCAGCGGTACTCGGCGGTCAGCGGCACCGCGTCGATCACCACCAGCTTCTCCAGCTGATGGGGGCGGGTGGCCGCGGCGGCCAGCGCGATCGAGCCCCAGTCGTGCACCACCAGCCGGTAACGCTCCAGGCCCAGCTCGTCGACCAGCGCGGAGAACCACATCTTCAGCGTGGCGAAGTCGGCCAGCGGCGGCCGCGCGGTCAGCCCGAACCCCGGCAGGTCCGGCGCGATCACCCGGCCCAGCTCGTCGGCCCTGTCCAGGAACGGTGTCCACTCCTCGCCGGTGTCCGGGTTGCCGTGCATGAAGATCACCGGAGCGCCGCCGCCGCGCTGCCGCACGGCCGTGCGGATGCCCACGACGTCGTGGTACTCGATCTCGGTCGTCATGCACGTCCTTCCGGGGCGGGTGATCCTCTCCGGCAACCTATCGTGCCGGTGCCCGCCGTCCCGGCCCAGGTCAGGCGGTCAGGCCCGGTCACGCCCGGCCGGCCGCCCCGGCCGCCGGCGCGAGCAGGAAGCCGGGCTCCGGCAGGCCGGCGCGGGCCGCGCGGGCGCGCACCGCGGCCGCCACCGCCGGCTCTGTCCCGGCGGGCAGCAGCGCGATCGCCGAGCCGCCGAACCCGCCGCCGACCAGCCGGGCACCCAGCGCGCCCGCCCCGGTGGCCGCGCCGACCGCGCTCTCCAGCTCGGGGCAGCTCAGGTCGTAGTCGTCGCGCAGCGAGGCGTGCGACGCGGTGAGCAGCGGACCCAGCTCGGCCACCCGGCCCGCCGCGAGCAGCTCGGCCGCCGCCCTGGCCCGCGCCGACTCGGTGATCACGTGCCGTACCCGGCGGAGCAGCCCGGCGTCCCGCTCGCCCAGCGCGGCCAGCCGGCGCACCGCCTCGTCCACCGAGCCCGCCACGCCCAGCCCGGGCAGCCCGAGCAGCGCGGCGGCCCTCTCGACCTGGGCGCGGCGGGCGGCGTACCGGCCGTCGACCAGCCGGTGCGGGGCGTTGGTGTTGACCACCAGCACGGCCAGCCCGTGCGCGGCCGGGTCGAACGGCACCGGGCGGGCCGTCCCGTCGGCGGTGTCCAGCCGCAGGCAGTGCCCGGCCCTGGCGTGCAACGCCACCGCCTGGTCCATCCCGCCGGTCCGCGCGCCGGCCACCTCGTTCTCCGCCCGGACGCAGGCGCGGGCCAGCCGGTCGCGCAGCGCCGACCCGGGCTCCCCCGACCCGCCGCCGGCGAGGTCGGCCAGCGCCACGGCCAGGGCGCACTCCAGCGCGGCCGAGCTGGACAGCCCGGCGCCCACCGGGACGTCGGAGTCGACCAGCACGTCGGCGCCGCCGAACCCGTCGAGCAGCCCGTCGGCGCGCAGCGCCCACACCGCGCCGGCGAGGTACGCGGGCCAGCCGGCCGGGTTGCCGGGGCCGATGGCGTCGAGCTCCCCGGCCCACGGCGGGTCCAGCTCGGTCGAGGCCACCCGCAGCCGGCCGTCCGTCCTCGGCCGGACCGCCGCGCGGGTGCGGTGCGGCAGCGCGTAGGGCAGGCAGACCCCGGCGGCGTAGTCGACGTGCTCGCCGATCAGGTTGACCCGGCCGGGCGCCTGCCACACCCCGGCCGGCCCGACGCCGTACCGGGCGGTGAACAGCGCCGCCGCCCGCGCGGGGGCGTCGGCCGGGGCCGGCGGGTGCCAGCGCGGCCCACCACCGCTCACGCCGACGCCACCTCGCGCAGCCGCGCGGCGATCCGCTCCGGGGTGGTGTCGTTGATCCAGGCACCCATCCCGGACTCCGAGCCGGCCAGGAACTTCAGCCGCCCGGGGGCGCGCATCAGCGAGAACAGCTGCAGGTGCAGGCGGCCGGCCGCGCGGTCCGCGCCGACCGGGGCCTGGTGCCACGCGGCGATGTACGGGGTGCGCTCCGTCCCGGGGAAGAAGCGGTCCACCCGGCGCAGCAGCTCCAGGTACGCGCCCGCCAGCTCGGCGCGCTCGTCGGCGTCGAGGTCGGCGAGGTCGGCGACGTCCCGGTGCGGGGCCAGGTGCACCTCCAGCGGCCACTTGGCGGCCACCGGCACGTAGGCGCTCCACCGCCGCCCGCGCAGGACCATCCGCACCCCGGCCCGCTGCTCGTCGGCGAGCACGTCGGCCAGCAGCGACCGGCCGGTGGCTTCGCGGTGCGCCCGGGCCTGCCGGACCAGCGCCTCGGTGCGTGGCGGCAGGTAGGGGTAGGCGTAGATCTGCCCGTGCGGGTGGCTCAGCGTGACCCCGATCTCCTCGCCCCGGTTCTCGAAGCACACCACCTGGCGGGTGGCCGGCAGCGCGGACAGCTCGCGGGTGCGGTCGGCCCATGCCTCGACGACCGTGCGGGCGCGGCGCTCGGTGAGCGTGGCGAAGCTGGCTGTCGGGTCGCTGGTGAAGCAGACCACCTCGCAGCGGCCGTTCCCGCCCGCGAACGTCGGGAACCGGTTCTCGAACACCACCACGTCGTAGTCCGGGGCGGGGATCTCGGTCGCCGGCTCGCCGGGCCGGGACGGCGCGAGCGGGTTCCGGTCGGCCGGGGGGTGGTACGTCCGGTTCATCCGGTGCGCGGCGATCACCACCCGGTCCCCGGTCAGCACGTCCAGCCGGATCTCCGAGTGCACGTCCAGCGGGTCCAGCGCGCGGGTGTCCGGTTCTGTCCGGTCGGCGGCGCCGGACAGGTACGGCTCCCGGTCGTCGAAGTAGATCAGCTCCCGCCCGTCGGCCAGCCGGGTGGCGCTCCGGCGGACGAGCGCGGCACCGCCGGGATCGCCGCACCCGGGATCGCCACCGCCGGACGTGGCTTCGGCACCGGTCATGCCGGCGCGACGATCAGCTCGCCGACCGTGCCGGCCAGCTCCTCCCGGGCACCGAGGTCGATGCCGTCGTCGGTCACCAGCACGTCGATCTCGTCGAGCCGGGCGGTGGTCTGCAGGCCGACCAGCCCCCACTTGGAGTGGTCGGCGACCACCACGATCCGCCGGGAGGACTCGATCAACGCCCGGTTGGTCTGCGTCTCCAGCAGGTTCGGGCAGGTCAGCCCGGCGCGGGCGTCGATGCCGTGCACGCCGAGGATCAGCACGTCGAGGTGGATGCCGTGCAGCGCGGCGACCGCGAGCGGGCCGACCAGCCCGTCCGAGGGGGTGCGCATACCGCCGGTGAGCAGCACGGTCTGCTCGGCGCGGTGGTTGCGGTGCAGCTCGTCGGCCACCGGCAGCGAGTTGGTGACCACCGTCAGGTCGGGCACGTCCAGCAGCTCCGAGGCGACCAGGTGGGTGGTGGTGCCGGCGGAGATGGCGACCGAGGTTCCCGGGTGGACCAGCGCGGCGGCGGCGCGGGCGATCGCGGTCTTGGCCGCGACCTGCTGGGTGGCCTTCGCCGCGAACCCGGGCTCGTGCGAGCTCGCGGTGTGCGGCTGGGCGGCGCCGCCGTGCACCCGGTCCACCAGCCCGCGCCCGGCCAGCTCGTTGATGTCCCGCCGGACGGTCATGTCGGACACGCCCAGCTCGTCGACCAGGTCGGTCACCTTCACCGCGCCGGCACGGGCGATCTGGTCCAGGATGCGCTGCTGGCGCTGCCGGGCCAGCATCAGCGCGCCCCGGGGCGGTGCGGGCGACCGGACGGTGTCATGGCCGACATGATGAGTCCGGCCGGTCGAAAAAGTCAACAAGATCGAACATGATCCTGTCCGGGAGCGTGCGGATACCGCCCGGACGTCTGTTGATAAATGTTGACTTCCCGTCGATTCGTCGGTGATGCTGCTCGACACACCCGCCGTGCGGTCGTGCCCGCACCGTGCAAAGGAGCACCCATGAGACGGTCGCGGTCCCCGTTGGTCCTCGGCGCACTGGGCGCCTGCCTGCTGATGGTCACCGCCTGCTCCAGCGGCCAGGAGGCCGGCGGTGCCGGCCAGGGCGCGGCGCCGGTCAGCGGCAACATCACGATCGCCTACCTGCAGAAGCAGGGTGACCAGCAGTACTTCATCGACGAGGCCGCCGGCGCGCAGGCCGCCGCCAAGGAGCTCTCCACGCCGGGGTCGACGGTCACCGTCAAGGTGGTCAACCTGGGCCAGGACGCGAACAAGGCGGTCACCGAGACCGACTCGGCGGTCGCGCAGAAGGTCAACGGCATCGCCATCGTGGTGCCCGACCAGAAGATCGGCCCCCAGGTGGCCAACTCGGCCGGCACCGGCGGGGTCCCGCTGGTGTCCTCGGACGACTCGATCAAGGACGGCTCCGGGGCCGATGTGCCGTTCGTCGGCTTCGACGGCTACGACATGGGCTCGAAGGTGGGCACCGAGGCGGCCCGGCTGGCCGCGCCCAAGGGCTGGAACCCGGCCGAGACCGGCGTGCTCTACTCCGCCAAGGAGGACCTCACTGTCTGCCAGGACCGCGTGCGCGGGGAGAAGGAGCGGTACGCGCAGGGCGGCGGCGCCGGCAAGGCGATCGACGTGGGCACCGACAACAGTGTGAACGGCGCGCAGACCACCGCATCGGGGATCATCACCGGCAACCCCACGATCAAGAACTGGGTCGTGATGGGCTGCAACGACGAGAACGTCTCGGGCGTGCTGCAGGCGCTGGCCAACGCCAAGGTGCCGGCCACCAACGTCGTCGGGGTCGGCCTCGGCGCCTACATCGCGTGCAAGTCGTGGCAGCCGGGCACCGCGCCCGACGGGTTCGTCTCCGCGCTGTACATCGACGGGCACGACGTGGGCGGCGACGCGGTGCGCACCCTGGTCGCCAAGATCCGCAACGGCACTCCGCTGCCCCCGAAGACGATCGCCAGGACGCAGATCGTGGACGCCGCGTCGGCGCCGTCGACCACCCTGAAGTGCACCTGACCCGGTAGCGGACCACGACGGAGCGGGGACATGGCGATGACGGCGACGACACGACCTCCGGCCCGGGAGCCGGGTGCCGCGCCGGTGACGCTCCGGATGACCGGGGTGAGCAAGCGGTTCGGCGCGGTACGGGCGCTGCGCGAGGTCAGCGTGGTGTTCCCGGCCGGCGAGGTCACCGCGCTGATGGGCGAGAACGGCGCGGGCAAGTCCACCCTGCTGAAGATCCTGGTCGGGGCGCTGCCGGTGGACGAGGGCAGCATCGAGCTGGACGGCCGGCCGGTCCACTTCGGTGGGCCGCCCGCCTCCCGCGCGGCCGGGGTCCGGGTGGTCGCGCAGGAGCCGGAGATCATCCCGCACGTGAGCGTCGCGGAGAACATCTTCGTCGGCGCGCTGCCCGCGCGCGCCCGGCTCTACCGCCGGTCCGAGCTGGCCGACCGGGCGGCCGAGCTGATCGCCCGGCACGGGTTCGGCCAGGTGCTGCACCCCGGCACGCCCGGCTCGGCGCTCACCCCGGCGCAGCGCCAGCTGGTGGAGATCCTGCGCGCGCTCACCGACCGGCCGAAGGTGATCGCCTTCGACGAGCCGACCTCCTCGCTGTCCGACACCGAGGTGGAGCTGCTGTTCACGCTGATCCGGCGGCTGCGCGCGGACGGGGTGGCGGTGGTCTACGTCAGCCACCGGCTCAAGGAGGTGTTCGCGCTGGCCGACCGGGTGGCGGTGCTGCGCGACGGCGCGCACGTGGGCACCCGCACCTCCGGCGAGCTGAGCGAGGGCGAGCTGATCCGGATGATGGTCGGGCGCGACCTGTCCAGCCTCTACCACGACGACGTGTCCCGCCCGGCCCCCGGCGACCTGGTGCTCGACGTGCGCGGGCTGTCCTCCCCCGACGTCTCGGACGTGAGCTTCCAGGTGCGCGCCGGGGAGATCGTCGGCCTGGCCGGACTGGTCGGCGCCGGGCGCTCCGAGCTGGTCAAGGCCCTGGTCGGGGCCGAGCCGGTGACCGCCGGGAGGGTGTGGTTCCAGGGCACCGAGCGGCGGTTCGGCTCGCCGCGCGACGCGGTGCGCGCGGGCATCGGGCTGGCACCGGAGGAACGCAAGGCCGAGGCGCTGTTCCTGCACCGCAGCGTGCGGGAGAATACCGCCACGGCGATCTACGACCGGATCAGCAGGCTGCGGGTGGTGAACCGGACGAAGGAGCGCGAGACCGTGGCGCGGTTCCTGGACCGGCTGCGGGTGCGCACCCCAGGGCTGGAGTCGCCGGTGTCCAGCCTGTCCGGCGGCAACCAGCAGAAGGTGGTGCTGGCCCGGTGGCTGGCCCGCAACCCGGCACTGCTGATCCTGGACGAGCCGACCCGGGGCGTCGACGTGGGCGCCAAGTCGGAGATCTACGCGATCGTGCACGAGCTGGCCGCCTCCGGCATCGCGATCCTGATGGTCTCCTCCGAGCTGCCCGAGGTGCTCGGGCTGGCCGACCGGATCCTGGTGATGCAGAACGGCCGGATCACCGGGGAGCTCACCCGCGCCGACGCGACCGAGGAGAAGGTCCTGGCGCTGGCCATGGCCGACGACCTGTCCGGGGCCGTGGTCGGGCTCGCCACCACCGACACCGCCGGAGCGACACCGGGAGGGACACCGTGACCGACCCCGCCACCCGGGCCGACGCACCCCGGCCCGACGCATCCCGGCACGCGGCGGGCGACCCGGCCGGGTCGCGGCCGCCCACGCCGCCCCGGCGCCGCTCGGTGGCCCGCGTGCTGGGACTGGTGGGCAGCGCCGACCGGGTGCAGAACCTGATCCTGCTGGTGGTCGTCGTGGTCATCGCCGCGTTCGTCACCTCGCGCCAGCCGGCCTTCCTGACCTGGGGGAACCTGAGCATCGCGGTGACCGGGACGGTGATCCTGTACGGGCTCACCGGGCTGGTGGAGCTGCTGGTGATCATCGTGGGCGGGCTGGACATCTCGGTGGGCTCGATCGTCGGGCTCACCTCGGTGGCCGGCGCGCTGACCTGGACGCACAGCGGGCAGAACGGCGGCCTGGCCGTGCTCGCCGCGCTCGGCGTGGGCCTGGCCTGCGGGCTGGTCAACGGGCTGCTGATCATCTACGGCCGGGTCAACCCGTTCATCGCCACCCTGGCCACGCTGGCCGCGTTCAAGGGGCTGGGCCAGGTGATGTCCAACGGCGGCGCCATCGGCAGCGGCTTCAGCGGCAACGCGATCTTCATCTTCCTGCAGCGCGGCTCGGTGGCCGGGCTACCCACCCAGCTGTTCATCCTGGTCGTGGTGGCGCTCGCGCTGGCCTTCCTGCTGCGCTACACCGACATCGGCCGCAACCTCTACGCGATCGGCGGCAACCCGACTGCCGCGCGGCTGGCCGGGGTGAGCATCAACCGCTACGTGCTGGCCGTGTACCTGGTCGTCGGGTTCGTCTCGGCGATCGCCGGGGTGATCCTGATGGCCCGCCAGGGCTTCGGCCAGCAGACCGGCTCGGTCGACGGGCTGGAGCTCAAGGCGGTCACCGTGGCCGCGCTGGGCGGGGCGTCGCTGCGCGGCGGCCGGGGTGGCGTGCTCGGGGCCGTGCTGGCCATCGTGCTGCTCGGTTTCCTGGAGAACGGGATGAACGTGCTGAACATCAACACCTTCTGGCAGAACGTCGCGCAGGGCACCCTGCTGCTCATCGCGGTGATCGCCCAGCAACGCCGGCGGGGCGAGCGCGCGATCGGCATCCCGGACTGACCGGCTGCTCCGAACGAGTTGTGGGGCGGCGCTCGGATGTGAGCTGGATCACGTAGGACACTAATCCATCGCCCCGCCGGTTACGCGACCGCATGGCAGCGAGCACCCGAGTCGACACGTCGCCCGGGCCGGACCTCGCGACGCCGAGGGGCCGGGACCGGCCGGCCGGAGCCGCGCCCGGGGAACGCCGCCCGACAGCGACCGCGGCGGCCCCGCCCACCCCGGAACCCGGCCCCACCGCGCACTGGGGGCTGCCGCTCGCGGTGGTCGTCGTCGGGATGTTCATGTCGGTACTGGACGTGAGCATCGTCAACGTCGCCATCCCGACGATGCAGAAGGAGTTCGGCAGCTCCACCGAGGACATCCAGTGGGTCACCACCGCCTACACCCTCTGCCTGGGCGTCATCGTGCCGACCAGCGCCTGGCTGGGTGAGCGCCTCGGGCTGCGCCGGCTGTACCTGATCTCGCTGCTCGGGTTCGCCGTGTCCTCCGCGCTGTGCGGCATGGCGGGCGACCTGGGCGTCATGATCGGGTTCCGCATCCTGCAGGCCGTCCCGGGCGGCGTCATCCCGGTCACCTGCCTGACCCTGCTCTACCGGATGGTGCCCAGGGACAAGCTGGGCATCGCGATGGGCATGTACGGTTTCGGCATCGTGGTCGCCCCCGGCGTCGGCCCCACCATGGGTGGCTACCTGGTCGACTACGTGGACTGGCGGCTGATCTTCTACATCAACGTGCCGATCGGGGTGCTCGGCGCGGTCGCGGCCATGCTGGTGCTGCCCCGGTTCCCGAGCACCGCCGGCAAGCGGTTCGACGCGCTCGGGTTCGGGTGCATCGCCGCCGGGCTGTTCGCCCTGCTGCTCGCGGTGTCCGAGGGGCAGGACTGGGGCTGGCACAGCTACCCGGTGCTGCTGCTGATCGCCGGAGGCCTCGACCTGCTGGCCCTGTTCGTGGTCGTCGAGCTGCACGTGCGCGAGCCCCTGCTGGACGTGCGCGCGTTCCGGCACCTGGCGTTCGTCAACTCGCTGGTGCTGATCAGCCTGCTGTTCGTCGGGATGTTCGCCGCGCTGTTCTACGTTCCGGTCTTCCTGCAGCAGGGCCAGGACATCACCGCCTGGCACACCGGGCTGGTCATGCTGCCGCAGGCGCTGGTCATGGTGGTGATGATGCCGATCGCGGGGAAGCTCTACGACCGGATCGGCGCGCGCGTGCCGGCCACGATCGGGCTGGCCGTGGACGGCATCGGCACGCTGCTCATGGTGAACCTGACCGCCGACGCGACCCGGCTGGAGATCATCGTGTGGATGATGATCAGATCGGCCGGCATCGGGCTGGCCATGATGCCGATCATGACCAGCGGGATCTCCGCCCTCCCGCCGGAGATCGTGAACGCCGGGAGCACGTTCAACACCCTGTTCCAGCGGGTGTCCTCGGCGCTCGGGCTGGCCGCGCTGACCGCGCTGGGCACGGCGCAGCAGGCGCAGCTGAACTCCGACCGGTCCGCGCTGCTCGGCGACACCAGCGGCGGGGTCGACCCGCGCATCGCCGGCATGGAGCAGCAGGGCTCCGGCGGGCTCATCCCGCTGTGGCAGCGGCTGCACCTGGAGGTGGAGGCGCACTCGTACAGCAACGCCTTCCTGATCGCCGGCGTGCTGGCGCTGATCGGGTCTCTGCTCGCGCTGTTCCTGCGGCACGGGCGGCCGACCCAGGCCGACAGCGCACCCGTCGATGCCGGCTGAGCCCGGTCGCGGCCGGTCCCGCGCGCGGGTGCGCGTCACCGGGATCGCGCGTATACAGCTACGGAGCCGGCCGAAACGGAGGACCTCGGTGCGTATCGCCCTGGCCCAGATCGCGTCCACCCCCGACTCGGAGCACAACCTCGGCCTCGTCGCCGAGGGGGTCCGTGAGGCGGCGGACCGGGGCGCCCGGCTGGTCGTGTTCCCGGAGGCCACGATGTGCTGCTTCGGGGTCAGGCTCGGCCCGGTCGCCGAACCGCTGGACGGCCCCTGGGCCTCGCGGGTGCGGCGGATCGCGGCCGATGCGGGGGTGACCGTGGTCGCCGGGATGTTCACCCCGGCCCCGGACGGGCGGGTGCGCAACACGCTGCTGGCCACCGGCGGCGGGGTCGAGGCGGCCTACGACAAGATCCACCTCTTCGACGCCTTCGGGTTCGCCGAGTCGGACACCGTCGCGCCGGGCGACAAGCCGGTGACCGTCGAGCTGGACGGCCTGACCGTGGGCCTCACCACCTGCTACGACCTGCGGTTCCCCGGGCTGTTCCAGGAGCTCGCCGGGCGCGGCGCCGTGCTGCTCGTCGCGCCGGCGTCCTGGGGGGCCGGCCCCGGCAAGCGCGAGCAGTGGGACCTGCTGGTGCGGGCCCGCGCGCTCGACTCCACCGCGTTCGTCGCCGCCTGCGACCAGGCCGACCCCACCACGGTCGGCCGGGAGCCGGGCAGGTCGCCCAGCGGGATCGGGGCCAGCGTGGTGGCCGGGCCGCTGGGCGGGATCGTCGAGCAGCTGGAGGCCGCGCCGGGGCTCCTCGTGGTGGACGTGGACGCGGGCGAGGTCGAGTCGGCCCGCGCCGCCGTCCCGGTGCTGGCCAACCGCCGCTTCTAACCCGCCGGAGGCGCCAGGCCCGGCGTACCGGCGTCGTGGAACCGGACGCGCAGCAGGTGCCGGTCGGTGTCGGTGAACGCGGTCCGGCCGTGCAGCGTGACGTGGTTGTCCACGATCAGCACGCCGTCGTCCGGGATCGGCCTGCGGTGGTCGTCGGCCGGGTCGGCGAGCAGCCGGGTCACCGCCCCGAGCGCGGCCCGCAGCGAGGCGGTGTCGTGCTCCGGCCGGGCGGCCAGGCCCGCCTCGATCTTGTCCCGGCGCCACCGCCACCGGCTACCGGCCAGCACCGGCGCGAGGTAGTAGCCGTCCGCGTCGGTGTGCCCGGACGCGCGCAGCGACTTCGGCACCCGCACCGGCAGCGGCACGCCGGCCAGGGTGGCCAGCGCCGCGCGGCCATCGGCGGTGGCCTCCAGCCGGCGGGTCAGCGCGCGCCCGTCACGCAGGAAGCGCACGGCACCCCCGCACCTCGGCGTGTGCACCGAGTAGAGCAGGAAGTACCGCTCCGGCAGCGGGACCAGCGCCGAGTCGGTGTGGTGCTCGGCCTCCAGGTCGGGCCCGGGCTCGGCGGGGCCGGTCGCGGTGACCGACCGGTTTCGCACGTCCCACACCGCGCGGGGGTCGCTCGCGGTGGCCGGGGTGACGTCACCGAGCAGCACCGAGAGCGCGTACAGCGCGGTCCGCCGGTCGTCGAGCTCCAGGCCGGCCAGGCCGAGCCGGTCCACCGCCACCGCGCAGGCCCCGTCGGCGAAGCCGAGCCGGATCCGGTCGGCCAGCGCGGCCCACCCGGGCGCCGCCGCGCGCAGCGCGTCCCTCGCCCCCTCGGGGGTCGGCCGGCGGGCGCAGCGCGTCGCCGCGCACGGCGGCCCCGCCGCCCGCGGCGTCGGCCAGCGCCGCGCGCAGGGCGGCCTGCTCGGCCGGCCGGTCCGCCCCCGCCTCGAGCTCGACCACGCCCGCCCCGTGGGCGGGCACCGCCGTGTGGGCGGGCACCGCCGTGTCCCGGGTGTCCTGTTCGGTCCGCATGGTCCCCGCCTCTCGCCGCCGCCGCTGGGGTCCTGCCTACACCAGCGCTCCCGGCGCCCGGCGGGGTGTGCGGGGTTCGGTCGGGAACCAGCACCGGAGAGACCCGCGTTTGACCTGTGACGGTTCATCCGGCCGTCGGAGCGAGGGCCGAGGCAGCGGCTGGAGGGCGACGACGAGCACTCCCCGGGCAGCGGTCAAGATGCTGGCGCTGGCGTTCCTGCTGCTCATCGGGGCCAGCCTGGTCCGGACCGGCGCCGGCGGGTCCGGCGCCGGCGGCCGGACCGACCGTCCGACGGGGACGGCACGACGCCGGAGCGCCGTGCCGTGCACCCTCGCCGGTCTACGTCACGACCGCGCCGGACGGGCAGCCGCCTCGGCCGCGGTCGCAGCGGTCGCCGGGGTCCGGGTAGCCGCGCCGTCCGCCCTGCCCGAGCGGTACGGGCCGGGCTTCGGGCGCGGTTTGCCGCCCGGGAAGGCGAGCCGGGCGATCGTGCGGTGCACCGTGCCGAGCTGCGTGGACAGCGGCCCGGTGTTGTAGGGCAGCCGGTAGCGCTCGCAGATGTCCCTGACCCTCGGCGCGATCTCCGCGTACCGGCTGCTGGGCATGTCAGGAT
>DASXJJ010000216.1:0-9584 GCA_036497465.1 Pseudonocardia sp.
CCGTGGCCGGCCTCGTCCTGCACCTTCGCCAGCAGGATCGCCTTGCGCCGCAGGCTCGGCGCGCGCAGCAGCCAGTTCCCCTCCGGCTGCATACCGATGATCTCCGAATGGGCGTGCTGCGCGATCTGCCGGATCAGCGACTTGCGGTAGTCCTCCGGCATCCAATCCCGCGGCTCGATCCGCTGATCAGCCGCGATCGTCTCCAGGAAGCCGGCCTCCAGTTCGCCCTCGGTTCCTCGCGGTAGATGTCCCGACCGGTCGCGTCCACCACAACCTCTTGAACCGAACGTTCGTTCAGCGCATCATGGCGCACACGCCCGGGGTACGCAAGCCCGCGACCGCCCTAGGCCACCGGGACGATGCCCTCGGAGACCATCCGCACCACGTCCTCGGGCAGCTTCTCCAGCCCCGCCCGCCCCGGCCGATACCACTCGATGATCGAGTTGACCGTCCCGGACAGCAGCCGCGCCGCGATCGACGGCTCGACGTCCCGGCGCACCTGCCCCTCGGCCACCGCGTCGGCCACCAACGCGGCAATGCTCGCGTCGAACGCGCGCCGCCGCGCCAGCGCCCACCGCTCGACCTCGGTGTTACCCCGCACCCGCAACAACAACGTGACATACGGCAACTGACTCATCAGCACCTCGACCTGCCGGTACACGATGAAGCGCAACCGCTCCAACGGCAAACCGTCGGTCGCACCCCGCTCCTCCAGGATCCCGAACAAGCCGTCCAACGCCCGCTCCAGCGCCTTGCGCAGCAGCTCCTCCTTACCGGCCACATGGTGATAGAACGACGACTTGGTGATCCCCGCCGCCCGGGACAGATCCTCCATGCTCGTCGCGTCGTAGCCGCGAGTGTTGAACTCCGCCACCGCGACGGCCAGCAGCGACTCCACGTCGTAGACGGTGCGTGACCGTCCAGGTCCACCCGTCCGCCGGCCGGGCCGGGGCGGTGCGGCGGGCCGGGGCGGTGCGCCGGGCGGATGGGCCGCGGAGCGGTGCGGCTCGGCGGGAGGGGCGGTCGCCTCGGTCATCGTCGCCTCCCGTGCCCGTGGCACGGGTCGATGGTCAGCCGCGCCACGGCGACCACCGGTTCCTTCTCGTCCCGCCGGACGAGCGCCGGAGCGCCGGTCGACTCAGCACGGTTGGTAGTCACACCGGCATGCTAGCGACCGAGCTTCTAACCGAACGATCGGTTTCACAGAGAATCTCCTGCGCCCCGGCGAGCCCTTCCCGCACTTCGCACGCCGCCGTCGCAACTGTCACTCCGGTCACCGCGGCACACTACCGGCATGGATCGACGCTTGAGCCAGGTCGTCGAGCGGCTCTCGGCCGGCAGCGGGCGGGTGTGCTTCCTGCTCGACCACGAGTACCGGCTGGCGTGGGTGTCGCCGGAGCTGCGGGGTTTCCTCGGGGTCGTCGACGACGCGCACCTCGGCGTCGGCAGCCACATCGTCGCCATGGGGCACGAACCGGCCTGGCGGGACGCCGTCACCCCGGACAGTCACCTCCGGCTGGCCCGGGCGGTCCTCGGCTCCGACACCGACGACCTCCCCCGGGACGTGCGCGAGTCCCTGCCGGCCGAGCTCGTGGACCTCCTCGCGGGCCCTGGCTCCGGTGCGCAACCGGTGCGGACCGGCTCCCTCGACCACGTGCAGCCGGGGCTCCCGCCCTACCCGGTCGAGTTCGTCGCCACCAGCCTGCGCGACAGGTGCGGGGAACTGATCGGGACCATGGTGCTGATGTACCTGGAACTGCGGCCCAGCCTGGTCGCGCTGCTGGGCCGGGGCGATACGGCGATGTACGAGAGAATGGCCCTGCTGACGAAGCCGGAGCGCAGGGCGACGGCGATCCTGTTCGCCGATCTGCAGGCGTCCGGTGAGCTGTCCAGGGCGCTGTCCACCGCCGCGTACTTCGGTCTCATCAGCGACCTGACGGCCCGCTTCGACGCGCTGGTCGCCGAGCACGGTGGCATCGTCGGCAAGCACGCCGGCGACGGATGGACCGCGTTCGTGCTGGCCCAGGACGTGGGCGGCCCCTCGGCGGCCGCGGCCGGGTGTCTCGAGGTCGCCCAGCGACTGCGCGCGTACGCGGTCGGCCGGGCCAACCCGCCGAACCTGCCGGGCGGCATGCAGCTGGAGGTGAACTCCGGGGTGCACTGGGGTCCGGGCGTCTACCTGGGTCAGCTCGTGCCCGGCGGCTGGCTCGAGGTCACGGCCCTCGGGGACGAGGTCAACGGAGTGCGCCCGGATCCAACAGTGCGCCCGGGGAGGTGCGCTGCTGGCCAGCAAGCAGGTCGTGGAGCAGCTCGACCCCGAGGCCGCGACACGGCTCGGCGTCGATCCCGCCCACCTGACCTACGTCCCGCTCGCGGCCATGGACTCGGCGACCGACAAGACCCGCCGCGACGCGGGAACGGTCGCGGTCGCACCGATCGCGTGATCGGCGCGAGCATCATCCTCCGTGCAGGCCCGCGACCCCGAGGAGTACGTCCGTGACCGACCGCATGAGGATCGCGATCCTCGACGACTACCAGAACGTGGCCAGGGAGTTCGCCGACTGGGGCTCCCTGGACGGTGAGGTCGTGGTGTTCACCCGGCCGTTCACCGGCGCCGACGACATCGTGCGCAACCTCGCCGGATTCGACGTGCTCGTCGCGATGCGCGAGCGCACGCCGTTCCCGGCCGAGGTGCTAGAGCGGCTGCCCGACCTGCGCCTCCTGGTGACCACCGGCCCGCGCAACGCCGCGATCGACGTCGCGGCCGCGCGCCGGCTGGGGGTCACCGTCTCGGGCACCGGCTACGACGCCTCCCCCACCGCCGAGCTCACCTGGGCGCTCATCCTCGGCGCGGTCCGCAACCTGGCGCGCGAGGCGGAGTCGATGCGCACCGGTGGCTGGCAGCTGACGGTGGGCACCGGGCTGCGCGGCAGCACGCTCGGGCTGCTCGGGCTGGGGTCGCTGGGCTCCCGCGTCGCGCGGGTGGGGCAGGCGTTCGGGATGGAGACGGTCGCGTGGAGCCAGAACCTCACCGCGGCGGCCGCCCAGGAACACGGGGTGCGCGCGGTGAGCAAGGAGGAGCTGTTCGCCTCCGCCGACGTGCTCTCGGTCCATCTCGTGCTGAGCGACCGCACTCGGGGACTCGTCGGGGCCGAGCAGCTACGGTCGATGAAACCGACCGCGTTGCTGGTGAACACCTCCCGAGGACCGATCGTGGACACCGACGCGCTGGTCGAGGCGCTGGCCGAGCAGCAGATCGGCGGCGCCGCGATCGATGTCTACGACACCGAGCCGCTGCCGGCCGACCACCCGCTGCGCACGCTCCCCACCGTCCTGGCCACTCCGCACATCGGCTACGTCACCCGGGAGCTGTACGAGACCTTCTACCGCGGCGCGGTCGAGGACATCGCCGCGTTCCGCGCGGGGGCTCCGCTGCGCGTCCTGACCTGACGCGCGGCGGGCGGGGGTCGAGGGCGTGACCCTGGCCAGGGACGCCGCGCTGCCCACGACGATCGTGAGCGTCCCCGTGCTGTTCGGCGTCGTCGCGCTCCTCGGGTAGCGCGAGCGTCCGGCCGGCTCCCGGGCGGTCAGCCGACCGCGAACCGGATGCCGGGCCAGCCGGCGGCGCCGTCCGGGATGGGCGGGGTTGGCTCGGCGGGCTGGACGGTGCCGGTGGCGTCGGTGGCGCGGCACTGGATGTAGTGGCTGCCGGGCGGCAGTGCCACGTCCAGCCGCCACATCCGCCAGGTCTGCAGGTTGACCTGGGGGGTCAGCTGGGCCGGCCGCCACGGGCCGGCCTCGTCGATGCGGACCTCGACGGAGTCGATGCCGCGTTGCTGCGCCCAGGCGATCCCGGCCAGCGCGACGGTGCCGCCCCGGCCCGGGCTGAGGGTCTCGAAGGATCGTGGGCGGTCGATGCGGGACTGGGTCTTGATCGGTGCCCGTTGCGCCCAGCCCCGGTGCAGCCAGTAGGCCTGTTTCGCCTCGAAGGTGGTCAGCTCAGGTCGGCGAGCCACTTGGTGGCCGAGACGAACCCGTAGAGCCCGGGCACCACCATCCGTACCGGGAACCCGTGCTCGGCCGGCAGCGGCTCGCCGTTCATCCCGATCGCCAGCAGCGCGTCGCTGTCCGGGCGCAGCACCGCGTCGGTGGGGGTGCCGGCGGTCCAGCCGTCGAGGCTGGTGCTGAACAGCTGCTCGGCCCCCGGCGCCACCCCGGCCTCCAGCAGCAGCTCCCGCAGCGAGACGCCGGTGAAGTTCGCGGTCGAGATCAGGTTGCCGTTGACCTCGTTGGACACGCAGGTCATGGTGATCGTTCTCTCCAGCAGCGGCCGGGCGAGCAGGTCGTCGTAGGACAGCCGCAGCTCGGTGGCGACCATGCCGTGGACGCGCATCGACCACGCCTCGGCGGTGACCTCGGGGATCCGCAGCGCGGTGTCGATCCGGTAGAAGTCCCGGTTGGACGTCACGAAGGTCGGGGTGCCGACCGAGGCGAAGTCGGCGCCGGGCGGCACGGGCGGTGCCGGGCGGGTCGGGGTGATCCGCCCGAGCAGCGCGGCACGGGAGCGTGCGGCGCCCCCGCCGAGCGAGACGCCGGCCACCGCGACGCCGATCCCGCCGATCCCGACCGCGGCGGCGGTCAGCAGCACCCGCCGCCGGGACACCCCGCCGGACCGGTCCCCCGGCACGCCCGCGGGCCGGGCGGCCAGCGCGTGCAGCAGGCCGAACACCCCCAGCCCACCGAGCAGGGCGACCAGCGGAGCGACCAGGTCCAGCGGCGCGAACACCGGGGAGAGGATCACCGCCGCCAGCCCGGCGCCGCCGAGCACCGCGATCGCCAGCGACCCAGGCAGCGGCCGGCGGCGGGACGCGAGACCGGCGAGCACCGCGATCAGCCCGACGACCACGCCGATGCCGACCAGCAGCCCCAGCTTGTCGGCGACCCCCTTGCCGATACCCAGCGCCGGGAACTCCAGGGACTTGCCGAACTCGGTCAGCCCCTCCGGGGAGAACCGGACCACCGTGTCGGCGACGGCCTGGAACGGGGCCGAGGCCGGCGCGACCAGCGCGGCGACCAGCTGGCCGGCACCCAGCGCGGCGGTGACCGACACCACCTCGATCACCGCCGCGAGAGACCTCGACAGGCCGACCGCACGGGGCGCGGGCGCCGGGGCCGGTGGAGTCGCGGTGGTGCTCACCTGGGTGGTTCGTCGCGGGGGTGGCCCCGGATTGCTCACCGCCCCCGCCTCGGCCGTCCCGGGTCACCTCTCCGGCGGGCTCGGGTGCAGCGGCGGGGCGCCGATCGGGCAGTACGTCCGGACCGGGCTACCCACCCCGGCCGGGGCCGGCGGCCGAGCGTCGGGTTCGCCGCGCAGGTCGGCGTAGCTGCTGGGGACGAACACCAGGGCGGTCAGGCCGGCGATGCCCATCAGCCCGGCGCAGATCAGCATGGACATGCCGTAGGCCGGGGCCAGCGTGAGCGGGTCGGTGAGGCTGTTCCCCACGCCGGAGACCAGCGGCAGCACCGCGATCGCCAGCAGGCCGGCGGTCCGCGCGACGGCGTTGTTCACCCCGCTGGCCAGTCCGGCGTTGCGGTCCTGCGCCGCGGCCAGCGCGGTCGAGGTGAGCGGGGCGACGGTCAGCGCCAGCCCCAACCCCAGCGCCACGACGCCCGGGAACACGTCCACCAGGTAGCCGGCGCCCGGGCCGATCCGCGACAGCAGTACCAGTGCCAGCACGCAGACCAGCGGCCCCGCGGTCATCGGGATGCGCGGGCCGATCCGGGTGGACAGCGCGCCGACCCGGGCGGACAGCACCAGCATCAGCACGGTCAGCGGCAGCAGCGACAACCCCGCCGCCAGCGGCCGGAACCCGGCCATCACCTGCAGGGTGATCACCAGGAAGAAGAAGACGCAGGCCAGCGCCGCGTACAGCGCGAAGGTGACCACGTTCACCGCGCTGAACGTGCGCGACCGGAACAGGCTCAGCGGCAACATAGGGTGCGTCGAGCGGGCCTCGACGAGCACGAAGGAGACCAGCGCGGCTACTCCGACCACCAGGGTGCCGAGCACCAGCGGGTCCGCCGGTCCCCGGGCCGACCAGGCGGTCAGCCCGTAGGTCAGGCCGGCCAGCCCGACCGCGCCCAGTACCGTGCCGGCCCAGTCCAGCCGGTGCGAGGCGGCGGAGTTCCTCGACTCCGGAACGTGCCTGGCCGCGACCAGCAGCACGACAACCGCCACCGGCAGGTTGATCAGGAATACCCACCGCCAGCTGGCGACCTCGACCAGCCAGCCACCGACGAACGGCCCGATCGCCCCGGCCACCCCCGCCAGCCCGGACCACGCGCCGATCGCGCGGCCGCGGTCGGCCGGGACGAACGACGACTGCAGGATCGCCAGCGAACCGGGAGCGAGCAGCGCACCCCCGACACCCTGCAGCGCACGCGCGGCCACCAGCGCGCCGGTCCCCGGCGCGAGCCCGCAGACCAGGGACGCGACGGCGAACACGCCCACGCCCACCAGGAAGATCCGCCGGCGGCCGAACCGGTCCCCCAGCGAGCCACCGAGCATGATGAAGGCCGCCAGCGTCAGGGTGTAGGCGTTGACGACCCACTGCAGCCCGGCCGCGTCGGCGTCCAGGGCGGTGCCGATCCGGGGCAGCGCGATGTTCACCACGGTGCCGTCGATGAACGCCATCCCGGTACCCAGCACGGTCGCGAGCAGCACCCACCGGCCCGGCCCACTGCCGTAGTGCAATCCCGCCGCGCCCTCGGCGTGCAGCCGGACGTCGCTCACCACCGCGCCCGGGTCATGGCGCGTCCTCGGCCAGGCTCGCGGCCCCGTGGTTGCCGGAGGACTGCCGGTCGAACGGCGGCACCGAGCCGAGCTCGTGGCCGTCCCGCCAGGCGAGCGTCGCGACCAACCGCAGTGCCGCCGGCACGTCGATGCGCTCCGCCTCCAGGTCGTCGAGGGTCTGTCCGACGATGATGTCGATCCATCGGGTGTTCACCATCAGCTCGTCTCGGCGCGTGCGGGCCGGGGTGACGGCTCGCCGGCCGCAAGGATCGCCAAGGCCTCCGAGGCCAGTGCGGCGGCCGAGCAGTCCAGCGTGAGGCAATGGGCGCACCGGCCATCCCGCTGCAGGGTATGGACCTCGGCCAGGGATCGTGCGCGGTCGCCGACGAGCAAGAACTCGAGCGCCGCGTTCCATGCCTGTGCCATTGACCCCGCGCCAGCATCTCTCGGCTGTCTGATCGCGAGGGCCGACGCAGAATGCGAGGGCTGGGCAGGGTGCAAAGTCCCAGGCGAATGGATCAACAAGCCTACAGCGCCGGCTGCTCCGGCGTGCGGATCTGCGTCGAGCGGAAGCGGGGATCGGAGAGAAAGCTGACGACGCAGCGCAAACGGCCCAACGCGAATTGCGATCGTGCGACGGTTGTGCGACGGTTTCCAGAGGTGCGGACACGCCAATTGCGGTGCGCGTTCGCGCACTGCCCGTCATCGCCGTCGTGTGCGACGGAACGACAATGATTCCGGCAGTCATCGGCCCCGGACCTCGGCAGCTCCGCACTCGCGGTACGACGAGGGACTCGACGGCCCATGGCTCCGACATGGATCAGCGCAGCGACATGGACCGTCCTTTCCAGATGTCTTTTCCGATACCGGAAGCCGGCCGCCCGATTGACGATTCTCGATTCGACCCTGCTGTTCAGGATGCTCGGCGGCGTAGATGGGTGATCGCATGGGAGCGTCTCCGACGCGACCTCTCGCGGCGGTCGGCGCGCGGCCTCGCGGCGACGGCGAACGCTCCACCCGGGGCGGGTACCGCCATCTCGTTCCGCTGCTGGACGAGCACAGCGACCCGAACACGCTGCCCGTCCGGCGCACCGCGGTTCGCCAGCAACTGGTGCTCGGCTACCTCCCGGTCGCCGAGAACATCGCCCGCCGCTACCGCAACCGCGGCATCCCGCTCGAGGACCTCGTCCAGGTCGCCAGCGTCGGCCTGATCCATGCCGTCGACCGGTACGAGCCCGACCGGGGCGACAGCTTCCTCGCCTACGCGATCCCGTACGCCCGCGGCGAGGTCCAGCGCTACTTCCGTGACCGGGGCTGGGCCGTGCGGGTCCCCCGCAGGCTCAAGGAGCTGCACCTGGCACTGACCACCGCCACCGCCGAGCTGAGCCAGCGGCTGGGCCGCGCGCCCCGCCCCAGCGAGCTCGCCCACCACCTCGGCCTGCCGCTGGAGGACGTCCTGGACGGCCTGCACGCCGGCCAGGCCTACACCAGCTACTCCCTCGACCGCCCGCTCGACCCGAGCTCCGCGAGCGGGAGGACGGTGGCCGACGTGCGCGGCGCGGACGACGCCAACCTCGACCTGGTCGAGTACTGGCAGGCCCTGAGACCGCTGATCGACGCGCTGCCCCCGCGCGAGCGGACCATCCTGGTGCTCCGCTTCTACGGCGACCACACCCAGACCCAGATCGCCCGGCAGATCGGGGTGTCCCAGATGCACGTCTCCCGCCTGCTGACCCGGACCCTGAGCACGCTCCGCACCCAGCTGCTCGCCGACTAGTGGTGCCGGGCCGGCTCAGCTCACCGGTGCGAGCACGGACCTGAGCGGCCTGCGCGGGCTGGGCGGCAGCTCCGGAGCATCCGGGAACGCCCGACCCACCCGGAGCACGAGCTGGGCGAACCGGTCCGCGCCGACGAGCTCGGTACCGATCGCGGTGCGGGTGCCGGCGACCTCCAGCGGCTGGCTCAGCGGCGTGCTGGCCAGGCCGTGCGCGGTGGCGGTCAGCAGCACGGCGCTGGTCGCCTCGCCGGCCCGCAACACGGCGCCGCGCTCGTCACTCGCGGTGGTGAGCACCGCCAGCACGGAGGCGTCGTCGTGCTCCAGGGCGTGCGTCGGCCGGGCGACGCCGGGACGTGGGGACGGGCGCATCGGCACGTCACCGCTCCGCCCGACCCCGGGCGCGACGAGGTTGGCCGGTCGGATGCCGTCACCGGAGCCGGTGTGCCTGCCGGTCCACCGGGCGGCTTCGGCTGCGTAGCCCAGCTGCTGCTGTTGCAGGCTCGCGGACTCGGCGATGAGGCTGATCAGCCGCCGACGGGCGGTGCCGGACACGACGTGCAGCCGCGCGCCGTGTGCATCGGCCTGCGCGACCAGGGTGTCCAGCAGGTGCGCCGGGACCGGCTGCGGGCCGAAGCGGCCCCGGTCGGTCCGCCTGCGGGGAATCGCCTCGGCGAGCCGGGCCGCCTCCGGGTCGACCGTCCCGGTTCGGGCGGGTAGCGAAACCCGGGCGAGGTGGTGGAGGTTCTCCGGATCGGGCAGCCGCGCGACCCGGGTGGTCCAGCCGAGAGCGGCCAGCGCCACGGTCAGGTGGTGCAGCGCCGCGCCGCAGCTGAGCAGCAGGTCGCGCCCGTCCGGGTCGGTCGTGATCAGATGCCGGTTCGGGTCCGCGAAGAGGTCGATCCCGTCGCTCGTGCTGGCCCGCCAGCGCCACGGCTGCGAGTTGTACACCGACGGGGCGCGGATCGCGCTGGCCACGGCGCCCCGCAGGGTGGCCGCGTCCGCCGAGATGGACGT
>DASXJJ010000217.1:0-27495 GCA_036497465.1 Pseudonocardia sp.
CACCGGCGGTTCGCTGCTCTACGGCAGCGTCGGGCGCACCGACCTGGTGGCCGATGAGCGCACCGAGGAGCTCACCCGCGCCCAGTTCCGCTCCGCGCGCCGCCTCGCCGAGGTCAACACCGACGACGACGTCGTCTACCCTACCCACGGGTTCGGCAGCTTCTGCTCCTCGGGCGCGGCCACCGGCGGCGAGAGCAGCACCATCGGCACCGAACGCGGCCGAAACGACGCGCTCACCGAGGACGACGAGGACGCGTTCGTCGCCCGCCTGGTCTCCGGGCTGACCGCCTACCCCAGCTACTACGTGCACATGGGCGCCAGGAACCGGGAGGGCGCCGGCCCGGCCGACCTGTCCCCGCCGACCCCGGTGGAGGCCGCCGAGCTGCGCAAACGGATCGACGCCGGGGAGTGGGTCGTCGACCTGCGGGACCGCACCGCGTACGCCGCGCGGCACCTCGCCGGCAGCATCGGCATCGCGCTCGGCCCGCAGTTCTCCACCTTCCTCGGCTGGCTGATCCCGTGGGGGACCCCGCTGACGCTGCTCGGCGAGTCGCCCGAGGAGGTCGCCGACGCCCAGCGGCAGCTGGTCCGCATCGGCATCGACCGCCCGGAGGGCGCGGCCGTCGGCACGCCCGACTCGCTGGCCGCCGACGTCGAAGTGCGCGGCTACCCGAGGGCCGGGTTCACCGAACTCGGCGCCGCCCGGGCGCGCGACGAGGTGGTGGTGCTTGACGTGCGCCGGGACGATGAGCGACGCTCCGGATCGATCCCCGGCTCGGCACACATCCCGCTGCACTTGCTGCTGGAGCGGCTCGACGAGGTGCCGGCCGGCCAGCTCTGGGTGCACTGCGCCTCGGGGTACCGGGCCGGCATCGCCGCCAGCCTGCTCGACCGGGCCGGGCACGACGTGGTGCTCGTCGACGACGAGTACGCGGGAGCCGTCGAGCAGGGGCTCGCCTCCGGCTGACCGACCGGACGCCGAGCAGGACGACCCGATTCCTCGGAGGCGAGACGATGACCCACCCGCGCGGCGCCCGGGCTCTCCGGCGCGACGCCGGCCAGCCGCTCTGGTCGCAGGTGCTGGACGACCTGCGCCGTCGGCTGGCCGAGGGGGAGTTCGACCGCGCCTTCCCCGGCGAGCACGCGCTGGTCGAGGACTACCGGGTCAGCCGGCACACCGTCCGGGAGGCGCTGCGCCGGTTGCGGGCGGAGGGCGTCGTCAGCGCGTCCCGGGGCCGGCGGCCGACCGTCGTCGCCCCGGCCGAGATCGAGCAGCCGCTGGGCGCGCTGTACAGCCTGTTCGCCTCCGTCGAGGCGGCCGGCCTCGAGCAGCGCAGCGTGGTGCGGACGCTGGACACCCGCGCCGACGGGGTCGTCGCCGCGCGGCTCGGGCTGGAGGAGTCGACCCCGCTGGTCTACCTGGAACGGCTAAGGCTGGCCGGCCCCGACCCCCTCGCGCTGGACCGGGTCTGGCTGCCGTACCGACTGGCCGCCCCGCTGCTCGACGTCGACTTCCGGCACACCGCGCTGTACGACGAGTACACCCGGCGCTGCGGCGTGCACCTGACCGGCGGGTACGAGCACATCCGCGCGGTCGTGCCCTACCCCGGCGAGCGGCGGCTGCTCTGCGCGGGGCCGGACAGCGCGGCGTTCGCGATCGAACGGCTCGGCTGCGCACGCGGCCGGCCCGTCGAGTGGCGGCACACCCTGGTGCGTGGCGACCGGTTCGCGGTCAGCACGAACCTGGCCGGCCCGGACGGCGTCCGGTTCGGGTTCGACCGCGGGCCCGGCAGGGCGAGCTGATGATCGCCGAAGCCGCCGGCCTCGGCGTCGTCATCGGCCTGTTCCTGGGCGCCCTCGGCGGGGGCGGCGGGGTACTGGTGGTGCCGGCCCTGGTGTTCCTGCTCGGCCGCTCGGCCCAGGACGCCACCACCAGCAGCATCATCATCGTCGGGCTCACCGCGGTCGCCGGCACGCTCACCCGGCTGCGCGACGGCCTGGTCGACTGGCGCACCGGGCTGTCGTTCGGGCTGGTGGGGGTGCCCGCCGCGTACCTGGGCACGCTGGCCAACCACCGGGTGGCGCAGCCCGTCCTGCTGCTGTCCTTCGCCGGGCTCACCGTCCTCGCCGCGCTGGCCATGCTGGGCGACGCGCGTCCCGGCCGCTCCGAGGACGGTGGACCGGACGGCGAACCGGGCGGCGACGACCCGGGCAACGGCGAGCCGGGCGGCACCGGTTCCGCCGCCGGCTCCGGTCCCGCCGCCGGCTCTGCGACCGCGGCGACGGCCGGCACGACAGCTACCGGCACGACGACCACCCGCACGATGACGGTGCTGGTCACCGGGTCCCGGAGCGGGCTCGCCGTGCTGGTCGCCAAGGTCGTGCTGTGCGGGCTGGTGATCGGGTTCCTCACCGGCTTCCTCGGCGTCGGCGGGGGCTTCCTGGTCGTCCCCGCCCTGGTCATCGCGCTGCGCATGCCGATGCCGCTGGCCATCGGCACCTCGCTGCTGATCATCGCGGTGAACTCGGTGTCCTCGCTGGCCTCCCGGATCGGGGTCGCCGTATTCGACTGGCGGCTCATCGTGCCGTTCACCGCCGCCGCCGTGCTCGCCTCGCTGGCCGGCAAGCGGTTCGCCGACCGGCTCACCGGCCAGGCGCTGAGCCGGTCGTTCGCCGTCGTGCTGCTCCTGGTGGGCGTGCTCGTCGGCGCCCACGGCCTCGGCGCGGTCTGAGCGGGGGTAGACAGGCCCGATGCGCCCACCCCGCACTCCTCCCGGCCGCCGACGGACGGTGCTGCTGGTGACCACCGCGCTGGTGCTCCTCGGCGGCCTGGCCCTGATCAGCACTCTCGGCCGGGGGCCGGGCGGGTCACCGGCGGCCTCCGGCGGGGCCGCGCGGGCCCCGGCGTCCGCCCTGCCCCGGTGGCCCGGACCGCGACCACCGGACGTGGACCCCGAGGTGATGCTCGGCAACCCGGCCGCACCGGTGACGATGGTCGAGTTCGCGGACTACCAGTGCCCGTTCTGCGGCGAGTTCGACCGGTCGGTGCAGCCCACGCTGGTGGCCAGGTACGTCGGCACCGGCACGCTGCGGATCGTCTGGCGGGACTTCCCCTACTACGGGGCCGCGTCGGAGGACGCGGCGGTGGCGGCGCGGGCGGCCGGGCGGCAGCACCGGTTCTGGGCGTTCCACGATGCGCTGTACGCGCAGCGGCCGGTGCCCGGCGGCGGTGGGCTGACCGCCGCCCGGTTCGACGCCATCGCCCGCGACCTGGCGCTCGACCCCGCCCGCTTCGACGCCGACCGCGGCGACCCGGCGCTGCGCGGCGCGGTCCGGGCCGACTTCGCCTTCGGCCGGCAGCTCGGTGTTCCGGGCACCCCCGCGTTCCTGGTCAACGGCTCGCCGGAGCTCTTCGGCGCGCAGCCGCTGGCCACCTTCGAGCAGGCCATCGAGCAGGCCCGGCAACCCTCCGGGGCCGGCCCCGCCCCCCGGTGACCACCGACGACGACCACGACCACGTGGCCTGGACGAACGGAGGAGCAGTGTGAACATCCCGCCCGTCACCGAGGCCGCCGCCCCGGGGGTGACCGGCCCGCCCCGGCCGGCCCACCGGGACGGCCCGCCCCGCAGCTCGTCGTTCGTGCTGGCCGGTCGCGCGCTCCCGCTGGTCTCCCCGGCCCGGGTGTACCTGTGCGGGATCACCCCGTACGACGTCACCCACCTCGGCCACGCCGCGACGTTCATCTGGGCCGACGCGGCCGGTGCCGTGCTGCGCCTGGCCGGGGTCGACGTCGTGTCCTGCCGGAACGTCACCGACATCGACGACGTCCTGACCGACGCGGCGGCCCGGCGCGGACGGCCCTACGAGGAGTTCGCGGTCACCCAGGAGTACCTGTTCGACCAGGACATGGCCGCGTTGCGGGTACGCAGGCCCACCCACGCCCCCCGCGCGCACCGCTACGTCGACCGGGTCGTCCAGCTCGCCGCCGCACTGCTGGCCACCGGCCACGGCTACGAGCGGGATGGCCAGGTCTACTTCCGGGGGCGCACCACCGCCGAGCACGCCGGCCGGGTGGGCGACACCGTCGGGCACGGCGAGCCGGCCGACGACCCGCTCCGGGACGACCCGGCGGACGTCGCGGTGTGGCGGCGCTCCGGACCCGGTGACCCGGTGTGGCCCAGCCCGTGGGGACCCGGCCGGCCCGGCTGGCACGCGGAGTGCGCGGCGATCGCGGCGGGGGTGCTCGGCCCGTCGGTCGACCTGGTCGCGGGCGGCGACGACCTGACCTATCCGCACCACGCCTACCAGGCCGCGATGGTCGAGGCGGCCACCGGCGTCGGGCCGTTCGCCCGGGCCCGGATGCCCGTCGGAGCGGTGCGCCTGGACGGGCACAAGATGGCCAAGTCGGCCGGGAACCTGGTGCTCGTCGGGGACCTGCTGCGCGGCCGCCCGGGGGTCGCGGTGCGGCTCATGGTGCTCGACCGTCGCTGGCACGCGCCCTGGGACTACCGTCCGGCGGCCCTCGATGCGGCCGCGGCCCGGCTGGAGCGGCTGTACTCCGCCGCCGGGCGCGCCGCCCCGACCCCCGCGGGCTCGACGCCCGCCGTCGAGGAGGTGACCCGGGCGCTGCTGACCGACCTGGACGTGCCGCGCGCGCTGGACGTCGCCGAGGAGGCCGGTGGCGAGGCGGCCCGGCTGGCACTGCGCACGCTGGCCCTGTCCTAGCGGCCCGTCACCCCCCGCCGTGCCCGGTCCCGCCGGGCTCGCGGAAGGTATGGGCCAGGTGCTCCGCGAGCTCGTCGGCGGCTGCCCGGCCGGCCCGGAACCCGACCTGCCCGTCCGGCCGCACCAGGTAGCAGCACCCGCCCACCGCACCGTAGGCCGCCCGGAACTCGCCCTCGGCGTCGCGCAGGGTGGGCAGCGCCACGCCGTCCACCACCGGCGCGGCGTCCACGGCCAGGCCGCCGTCCAGCACCAGCCGGGTGTCCAGCAGACCGTGCGCCGCCGCCCGCGCGTGCCGCGCGACCTCGGCGAGACCGTCGAGCTGATCGTGCCTGTCGGCGAACAGCAGCAGGGTGTGCCGACGCCCGTCGAGCACCTCGTGCAACCGCACCGGGAAGGCCACCGAGTCGCGGCGCAGGCCCCGGCTGTCCGGGGCTCGCTCGCCGGGCCGGGGGCCGACCTTGACGGCGTTCGCCTCGGCGCCCTCGCCGACCAGCGGGCTGTCCGGGTAGGACACCAGCAGCTGCGCCTCGCGGAGCATCAGGGTGGCGGGGTCCTTGTCGTCGTAGCCCTCCCGCGCGTGCCGGACGGTCCGCCCGACGACCTCCTCGCCGACCGGCCGCCGCTCAGCGTCGTAGCTGTCCAGCAGCCCGTCGGCGGCGACACCCTCGACGGCCAGTGCCAGCCGCCAGGCCACCGCCACCGCGTCCTGGATGCCGGTGTTCATGCCCTGCGCGCCGGTCGGTGGGTGGATGTGCGCGGCGTCGCCGGCCACGAACACCCGACCCCGCCCGTACCGGTCCACGATCCGGTGGCTGATCCGGAACACCGAGGACCAGCGCAGCGCGGACGCCCGCGTCGGCTCGGGGGCCAGCCGGTCGAGCACGGCCTGGATGTGCCGCAGCTCGGGCGCCGGGCCCGCGGTGAACCCGTGCTCGACCCCGTGCTCGGGGCCTCCGGCGGACAGCTCGTCGGGCACCAGCATCGACATCCGGTAGCGGCGGTCACCGGGCAGCGGGATCGCGACCAGCACATCGGTGGGCTCGCCGGGGTGCTGCCGCATCGACCGCACCGCATAGTCGGGCGGCTGGGACCAGTCGACCTCGACGTCACCGAGCATGTACTGCTCGGCGAACGCGGCACCCTCGAACGACAGGCCCAGCCCCTTGCGGACCACGCTGTGCGCGCCGTCGCACCCCACCAGGTAGCCGGTCCGGACGGTCTCCTCGCCGTCCGGGCCACGCAGCGTCGCGGTCACCCCGTCGGCGTCCTGCTCGAAGCCGACCAGCTCGACACCTCGCTCGACGGCGCCACCGAGCTCGGCCAGCCGCCGCGTGAGCAGCCGCTCCGTCTCGTACTGCGGGAGCGCGACGAAGCCGTACGGCACCTCCGGCGGCATGGTGAACTCGAGGCGGGCCGCCTCCGCGCCGTCGACGTACACCAGCTGGCCGCGCAACGGCACGGCCTCGTCGAGCACCGGGGGCAGCACGCCGGCCGCCGCCCAGAGCTCCATCGTCCGGGGCTGCACGCCGACCGCCTTGGCGTACGGGATCGGCTCGGGCAGCCGGTCGACCAGCCGGCAGGCGACTCCGCGGCGGCGCAGCTCGAGTGCCACCGTCAATCCCACCGGACCCGCACCGGTTACCAGTACGTTCATCCGCCGAATGGTGGTCTCCGGCCCGGGAGGTGGCAATCGGCCAGCACGGTCACGGACACCGCCGGATCGGGTGCTGGCAGCGGCGCGATCACGGAGGTCCGACCAGCCGGGAGGGGCCGCGACGGCACGCACTTACCTGACGCGGACGCCACGGGAACAGAGCCATCCGGGCTACGCCCGGGGGCCATGACCGGTGCGCGCGAGCTCCGGGGCCGGGCTCACCCGACGGTGGGCAGGGCCATCCGGCGGCATTCCCGTCTCGCCCATTGCGCGAAACGCTGCGTCTCCCCAGACTCGGGTGCGTTCACGCGTCACCGCGGCACACGGGGTCTGGACGACCGCGCCGCGCGAGGCCGAGACCGGGGGACCCAGGATGGCCGTCAAGCCGGTGAGCGCTCCGACCGAGCAGGCCCGGGACGCCGTCCTCGCCGACCGACACCTGCAGCTGGTGCCGGCGCCGAGGACCGCCGAACCGCGGCCGGACGCCGGACAGCCGGACACCGCGCACCCGGACACCGCGCGGCCGCCGGGTTCACCGGTCGTCGAGGCCGGGGCCGTCGACGACCGGCCGCACCGGAGCTTCCGAGCGGCCGAGTACCGCCGTAACGCGGTGGCGCTGGCCGGCTTCCTGCTCGGCTACCGCCGCCGTCACGTCCGCGCCCTGCTGGAGCACTCGCACGACGTGTGGAGCCTGTAGCGCGGCGCCTAGTTCCCGCCGAGTCCACCCAGGCCGGACACGGCGCCGTTCAGCGGTTTGTCCCGCGAGCCGCGGTCGGTGTCGTGCGACGGCGAACCGAGCGAGTCGAGGGGCTCCTTGAGCTTGCCGGTGTCGCGCGGGGCCTGCTCCGAGCCGTACCGGCGGGTGGTCGGGGCCGTCCGGGAACGGTTACCCGCGTTCGGGTGGGCACCCCGCGCGGTCGGCGGCTGCGCTCCGTAGGCGCCGTAGGGCTGGTTCGGGTATGCGCCCGTCCCGGCCGCGTTCGGGTACGCGTCACCGGGTGCGGCGCCGGGCGCGTTCAGCGCCGCGGCGTCGGGGGCCGGCGGCGGCGCGTTCGGCGGGGGCGGCGCGTTCGGCGGGAAGGCCTCCGGCGGCGGCGCGTTGGCCACGTTGGGATCCGGGCCTCCGAAAGCCTGCCCCGAGTAGCTCGGTGCCGGGTAGCTGGGCGCGGGGTAGCCAGATGCGTCGGCGCCCGGGGCGGTGGGCGGCTGCGCGCCGGCGGCCGGGTCGGCGGAGTACGGGTCGGGCGGCGCCGAGGCGGACTCGCCGCCCGCGACGGACGGGTCGCCGAGCTGCGGGCCGGCGTCGGGCGTGCCGCCGGGAGCGCCGCCGCCGGGAACGGCCGTCTGGGACGACGCCGGCTCGGTGTCCGCCGCCGGCTTGGGCGGGGAGGACTTGCTGTTGAGGCCCAGCACGATCGTGCCCACCACCAGCGCCCCGCCCGCGGCGACCACGCCGAGGATGGTGCCGATCTTCTTGGCCTGGCTGGGAGGCGGCTTGGCGGCCCTGCGGGGGCCGGTCCGCTCACCGGGGGCCTGCTCGGCCGCGGCCGGGTCGGCACCCGCGCCGTCGGCGGGCATGCCCTCGGCCGCCATGCCCTCGGCCGCCATGCCCTCGGCGACCGCACCATCGGGCGCGCCGTCGGCACCGGGCACACCGCCACCGGCGGCCGGATCGTCGACCCGGGGCATCACCGTGAGCTCGGTGGGCGCGTCGGGACGGACGTCGGTCCTCGGTATCGGCATCGTCGCGTCGTGCGTCAACGTGGAACTGTCCATCCGAGCCGGATCCCCTCTGGTGACAACTGGTGCCTAACCGTGAGCGTGCTGTAATCCGCTTCACATGATGACACTGTCCGATCCTCAGCCGGCGACCGGTCGCACCATCCGCGGATCCACCGCCCGGACCAGCGGAAACGTCCTGCCGGCGGAGTGTCGGGCACAACGGGCGCCGCGACGCTCCGGGGGTCCACGTTTGGGACCACCGGCAGCGGGAACCTGACCGTCGACCAACAACGGAGGTGCACACGGTGGGTATCGGCGACAAGATCGATAACAAGTCCGAGGAGCTCAAGGGCCAGGCCAAGGAGCACGCCGGCAAGGCCACCGATGACCAGGAGCTCGAGGCCGAGGGCAAGGGTGACCAGGCCAAGGGCGGCCTCAAGCAGGCCGGTGAGAAGGTCAAGGACGTCTTCAAGAAGTAACCCCACCGACGTGGTGCGCTGTGGCCGGGCGGAGACAGATCCGCCCGGCCACAGCTGTGTCCGGCACCGTCCCGCCGGCGCCGAGGAGTACGCGGAGACGCGGGAAGCGCGGCCGTCCTGGGATAGGGGGCCCGGGGACGACTACTTTGCCCGGACCGCGGATAACCCTGAGGGCTGGGGAGCACCACCGGGCCGAATGACAGGGCCCAACAACCGCGGCCCCTCGGGGACCGTGGAGCGGGAGGAAGACATGCCATCGTCAGACTCGTCGTCGGCCCGTGAGGTCATGCACCAGGTGCTGGCCGTCGACACCGGATCGCCGGCGGCCGCCCGTCGCGCGCTGTGGCGGCGGCTGCCCGGGCTCGGACTGGCGGCCCAGGCCACGGACGACCTCGTCCTGGCCGTCAACGAGGCTGTGTCCAACGCCGTCTGCCACGCCTACCCGGCGGAGCGCGAGGACGCGGCGGTGCAGCTCACCGTGGAGGTCGGCCCGAACCCGGACGGGGTCGACTGCGTGATCGTGACCGTCGCGGACATCGGGCGGTGGCGCCCGGTTCCGGAGCGGCCGAGGTACCGGGGGCACGGGATGCCGCTGATGCAGGCGTGCACCGACTGGATGGACATCGAGTCCGGCGCCCGGGGCACCACCGTCACCCTGGCCAGCCCGCCGCTGGTCGCCGTATAGCCGGGGGAGGCCCCTAGGATCGGTGCCGGGGCGACGAGCGGAGGTCGGCTGTGCCGGACATGACGGAGGTGGCCGCGCTGGCCGGCGAGGACGGCCTGGCCGTGGTCGCCACGGTGCGGGCCGACGGCACGGTCCAGTCGTCCGTGGTCAACGTGGGCGTGCTGGCCCATCCGGCGGCCGGGGCCCAGGCACTGGGGTTCGTCACCTACGGCCGCGCCAAGCTCACCAACCTGCGGGCGCGCCCCCAGGTCACCGTCACCCTCCGGACCGGCCCCCGGTGGATCACCGTCGAAGGCACCGCGTGGATCGCCGGACCGGACGACCCCCAGGACGGTGTCGACGCCGAGCGGCTGCGGCAACTGCTGCGCGAGGTGTTCGTAGCAGCCGGTGGGACGCACGACGACTGGGACGGCTACGACCGGGAGATGGCGCGGCAGCGGCGCGCGGCGGTCCTGGTCACGCCGGCCCGGATCTACAGCAACTAGACGCGCGCCCGGGTCAGTCGAAGAACCTGCGCTGCCGGATCTCCGCGCGGCGCCCGCGGATCCGCCAGCCGTCGGCGGTGCGCACGATCTCGTCATGGTAGTCGCCGGTGACCGGCTGCCCCTCGTTGGGGAAGCCGAGGAACTTGCTGTGCGCGCGGACCGTGCCGTCGTCCAGCTCGACCCGCGTGGTGTTGGTGGTGACGTGGGCGTACATGTTGCGGCCCTTGAAGTTGGCCACGATGTCGGCGATTCCGTGCAGGTCGGGCCGGCCGGTGGCGGAGCGGTCGAAGACGAAGTCCTCGGCGAACACCTCGTGGGCGCGCTCCCAGTCGTGGTCGTCGACCACGTGCCCGTAGTCGGCCAGCAGCCGGTGGATCTGCATCGAGTCCTCGGGGGTCATCGGGCCATTGTCGGTCCTCCCGGCCACCCGTACCGGTCTGCCAGGTCAGGCCGGTCAGGTCAGGTCAGGCCGGTCAGGTCAGGCCGGTTAGCGCGCGAGGTGCCGCAGCACGGCCAGCACCCTGCGGTGGTCGTCCTCGCTGGGCGGCAGGCCGAGCACCTCGTAGATGTGCGAGGCGTGCCCGACCACCGCCTTCTCGGTGATCGTCAGCCGCCGGGCGATGGCGGCGTTCGTCCGGCCCTCGGCCATCAGGGCCAGCACCTCGGACTGGCGCGGGGTGAGCCCGCCGAGCGCGCGGTCGTCGCGGCGGGCCCGGGTGAGCATCAGTGCCACGACCTCGGGGTCCAGCACGGTGCCGCCCGCGCAGACCCGTTCCAGGTCCGCGCAGAACGTCGGGATGTCGGCGATACGTTGCTTGAGCAGGTAGCCGATCCGGGCCGGCCGCTCGCCGAGCAGCTCCGTGGCGTAGCGGCGCTGCACGTGCTGGGACAGCAGCACGATCGCGGTCTCCGGCCGGGTGCGGTGGATCTCCAGCGCCGCGACGAGCCCCTCGTCGGTGTGGCTCGGCGGCATCCGGATGTCGGTCACCACCAGGTCGGGGGCGCGTTCCGCGGTGTGCCGGAGCAGCTCGGAGGCGTCGGCCGCGGTACCGACGACATCGTACCCGGCGTGTTCCAGCACGTGGGTGAGCCCCTGGCGCAGCAGCGCCTCGTCCTCCCCGACCACTACTCGCACGGCAGCTCCGCGATGATCCGGGTACCGGCGCCGGCCGGGCTGTGGATGCGGAACCGGCCGCCGAGGGTGTCGACCCGGTCGGCGAGCCCGCGCAGGCCGGTGCCCGCCAGCGGCGACGCACCGCCGGACCCGTCGTCGCGGACCTCGATGTGCAGGCACCCGTCGACCAGCGCCAGCCGGACGGCGAGCTCGTCGGCGCCGGCGTGCTTGAGCGCGTTCGCGATCGCCTCCGCGACCACGAAGTAGGCGGTGCCCTCCACGGCGGGCGGGAGCGTGCCGTCGGTGACCCCCAGCTCCAGGCTGGTCGGCAGCGGAACCCGGTCGACGAGGTCCTCGGTGGCCGCCGACAGGCCCCGCTCGACCAGCGCGGCGGGCATCACCGCGTGCACGAGGGCACGGAGCTCGGCGGCCGCCTCGTCGATCCCGATCCGCAGCGCCGTCGCCGCGCCCTGGGTCGCCGGCGACGCGTCCGCCTCCTTCGCCACCAGCTGGGCCTCCATCGCCAGCAGCACCAGCCGCACCTGCAGGCCGTCGTGCAGGTTCCGCGCGATGCGGCGCCGTTCCCGGTCCCCGGCCTCGACGATCCGGGCGCGGGAGTTCTTGACGGCCTCCTTGCTGGTCAGCAGCTCCGCCGTCAACCGCTCGCGGTCGATCGCGATGGCCACCACCCGGCCCGCGACCACGACGTCCTTCGGGTCGGCGATCAGCGAGGAGTCGTAGGCGATCGCCCCGACCCGCCGGCCGGACAGCTCCACCTCGACGGCGGCCCGGCCGGAACCGGCGGCCGGCAGCTCGACCCGCCGGCCCGACGCGTCGACGTACTCGCCGCGCTCGGCCACCCAGAACATCAGCCGCAGCGAGTCGTCGCCGAGTGCTCGGGCCAGCGCCACCGCCAGTGCCGGCCGCGCCCCGCTCGACGTGCCCAGCCAGGCGCCGAGCTCCTCGATCTCGCCGGTCCGGGCGAACCCGCCGCGCAGCACCGCGAACGCGAACGCGACCGGGATCCCGGCGAGCACGACCAGCTGCAGGGTGCCGACGGTCCCCGGGGTGAGCCAGCCCAGCCGGCCCCTCAGGTTGGCCAACAGCGGGATGAGCGGCACAGCGAGGATCCCGTAGGCGTAGAGCGGGCCGAGCACCCGCCGCTGCGCCGGTGTCGCCCGCCGCGCCCTGCCGACCAGAGTGCCGGCCGTCGCGAGCAGCACGGCGCACCCCGCCGCGGTCTGCGCGGCCTCCCCGGTACGCACCAGGTCGGGTCGCGCGGCGAGGGCGAGCAGGCGGCCCGGACCGGGAGGCGCCGCGAACAGGAACAGCGGGGCCTGCAGCACGGTGCACACGAGGTACCCGGTGACGACCACCGCGACGGAGGCCACCGTGGTCAGCCGCCCGGACGGGAACGCGTGCAGCAGGTGCACGACCACCGCCAGCGGCACGGTGGCGAGCACCGCGGCCAGCGCGACGAGCACGGCGTCGTGGGTCTGCCCCAGGTTCGACGCGAGCAGGGTGAACCCGCCGACCACCATGATCAGGCCCAGCCGGTTGGTCGGCCGCCGCGACCAGGCCACCAGGCCGGCGGCCGTGTAGACCCACCCGAGCGCGGTCATCAGCACCGGGGGCCACCCGGGGGTGGCGCCCCCGGTGAGGGCCTGCACGACCGGCGCGACGCCCAGGACCAGCGCGACCGCGCCGATCAGCCCGAGCGCCGCCCCGAGCGGCGATCGCGCCTCCCGGGGTGCCGTCATGGCAGAAGCGTGACAGCCGGGCGCCCGCAACCCAAGGGACCCAGGTCGGGGGTGGCCACCGGGACAGGACCTGGGTCCATTGCCCAGGGCACCGCCGGGGCGGAGATTCACCGGAGGGTGTGGCGGGGCCGACCCGGGCCGCGCCGAGCGAGTGGGGAGACCGGGCATGACGACCAGACAGCTACGCCGAGGGGCCGTGACGGCCGCGGCGCTGAGCGCGGCGCTGGTGGCCGCGGGCTGCGGCGGCGCCGCTCCGTCCGCGCCGCCGCCGGGCAATTCAGAACCGGGCAACCCGGCGCCGGCCACCCCGGCCACCGCTCCGGCGTGGGCGCAGGCCGCGCAACCCCAGCTGGAGGCGCTGGCCAAGGACCTGGTGACGACCGGCGCCGTGGTGCTGGTGCGCTCGCCGCACCACGGTGACTGGACCTGGACCTACGGGACCCGGACCTACCGGGGCAACGACCCGGTCCAGCTGGGCGACCACGTGCGGGTGGGCAGCAACACCAAGGTGTGGACCGCCACGGTCGTCCTGCAGCTGGTGGACGAGGGCAAGCTCGGCCTGGACGACCCGATCGCCAAGTTCCGCCCCGACGTGCCGAACGGCGCGAACATCACGATCCGGCAGCTGCTGGAGATGCGCAGCGGGCTGTACAACTACACCCTCGCGCCGGACCTCAACCAGGCCCAGGACACCGACCCGGAGAGGGTGTACCCGCCGGACGAGCTGCTGGCGACCGCGTTCCGGCACCCGCCGCTGTACCCGCCGGGCCAGGGCTGGAACTACTCGAACACCAACTACGTGCTGCTCGGGCTGGTCATCGAGAAGCTGACCGGCGGGTCGGCGTCCGCCGCGTTCCAGAGCCGGATCTTCACCCCGCTCGGGATGACCGGCTCCTCCCTCCCGGCGGCAACCGACAACTCCCTCCCCGACCCGCACCCGCAGGGCTACACCTACGGCACGAACGTCCAGACCGTCGACACGACGGTGCTGCCGGAGAACATCCAGGCCCAGGCGAAGGCCGGGACGCTGGCGCCCAGGAACGTGACGAGGGACAACGAGTCCTGGGCCTGGACCGCGGGGTCGGGCATCGGCACGGCGGCCGACCTGGCCACCTTCGTCCGGGCCGTCGCCGGTGGCGGGTTGCTCAGCCCCGCCCTGCAGAAGCAGCGCCTGGACAGCATGCGGCCGACGGTGCCGGGTGACCCGGCGAGCTCGAGCTACGGCCTGGGGCTGGCCAAGCTGGGCCCGTTCTACGGGCACACCGGCGAGATCCCCGGCTACAACTCGTTCATGGGCTACGACCCGGCCGGGGGCAACACCGTCGTCGTGTGGGCCACCGACGCGCCCGCCCCGGACGGTCGCGCCCCGGCGACGGAGCTGGCGAAGGTGGTCATCGGGAAGCTCTACGCCGCCCCGTAGCGGCCAGCTTCCTGATCCGCGAGCGGGGGATCACCGCCGGCGCCGGTGGCGTGGCGCCGGCGGCGACCCCGACCAGGGCACCGGCCAGCTCGTCGACCCTGATCGCGACGGGCGCGAGCAGCAGCCGGGCCGCCGGGTTGACCTCGCGCGGCAGGATTCCGGACGGCCGGAAGCAGTGCACGGCGAAGTCCGGGTGCCCGCCGGCCAGCGCGAGGAGGTCCTTCTCGGTGCGCCCCTTGAGGTGGCGGGTCAGCCGCTGCCAGGGCAGCCTCGCCGACTCGGTCTGGTCCGCGCCCATCCCGCTGAGGTAGCAGAAGGTGAACGGCCCCGGGGTCGCGCCGGCCAGGCGGGAGGCCAGCGCCAGGGTGAACGTGTGCGTGACCCGCTCGTAGCGCGCCGGGTCCCGGATGTCGGAGTCCTTGCCACCCAGCGTCCACACGCAGGCCGTCGTGCTCGGCCAGCGTGCCGGCCAGGCCGTCGTCGTAGTGGGCGAAGTCGTCGAGGAGCACCACGTCCAGCCTGTCCGCCCGGACCTCCGGCGGGCGGCGGACCAGGCAGGTGATCCGGGAGACCGTGTCGTCCGCCAGGAGCTGACGCACCACCTCGGACCCGACGAACCCGGTGGCGCCGGTGACGATGACCTTCATCTGACGCTCCGACAAGCCGGCCCCCACCAGCGCGACCGACTCGTCGAGCCACCGGTCGAAGGCGGCGCGCCGCGCGTCGGGCGGGTACGACCGCACGTACCGCAGCACGTCCTCGGAAGCCATCAGTCGATAGATCATCGTCAGCTCGGCGGCCACCACCATGGGTGCCGGCGCGTGCGGATGCTCGCCCCGCTCCTCGGCGAGCAGCGCGGCCAGCGCGGCCTCGAACCGGCTCCACATCAGGCGCAGCCGCGACCGCGGGACGGCGCTGTCGCCGATGGTCCGGCGCAGCTGCTCCAGCTCGGCGACCGGGCCCCGCTCGGGCGTCGACATCATCCCGCGCAGCAGCCCGCCGATGGCCTCCAGCGGGGTCTCCCCCTCGGCGCGGTGCCTGATCCGCGCCAGCATGAGGTCGCGCAGCCGGTCCTCTTCGTGGAAGACCAGCTCCTCCTTGGAGCTGAAGTAGCTGAACACCGTCTTGGGCGCCATGTTGACCGCGTCCGCGATCTCGGCGACCGTGACGTCGTCGTACCCGCGCTCGCCGAACATCGCCCCGGCGGCGTCCGGGATGGCGCGCCGGGCCATCAGCTTCTTGCGTTCACGCAACCCCGCTCGGGGGGCCGCCCCGCCCTCGGCGCGCACCCGGCCACGCTACGCGCGGGTGGGACGAGGTGAGAACACATCGACTCACCTTGTCCAGCGGGAAGTGGCCGGTCAGAAGTTGCCCTTGGCCGACCATCCACCGTCGACCTCGTAGAGCAGCCCGGTGAGGAAGGAGCCCTCGCGGAAGAAGTAGGCGACCATCGAGGCGACCTCCTCCGGCCGGCCCAGGCGGGTGATCAGGTGCGCGGCGGCGTTCGCCTCGCGCATCTCCTCGGTGATGTCGCCGAGGATGGGCGTGTCGATCGTCCCCGGTGCGATCGCGTTGATCAGGATCCCCTGGTTCGCGTACTCGCAGGCGGCCTGGCGGGTCAGCGCCGCGACGCCACCCTTGGCCGCGGAGTACGAGGCCAGGTTGGGCAGTCCGCGCAGCGCGGCCAGCGAGGAGATGTTGACGATCCGGCCACCGCCGGCGTCGATCATGTGCGGGATCACCGCCCGCATCCCCATCCAGACCCCTTTGAGGTCCGTGCCGATCACGTTGTCCCAGGCCTCCTCGGTCAGCCCGACGACCGAGTCCTCGCTGCTCATGTTCACGATGCCGGCGATGTTGGCCAGCAGGTCCACCCGGCCGTGCTCGGCGACGACGGCGGCGATCGCGGACTCCCAGTCGGCGGCCCTGCGCACGTCGAGCCGCACCGCCGACGCCCGTCCGCCTGCCTTCTCCACCAGGTTGAGGGTCTCGGCGCAGTCCTTGATGTCCGCGCAGGTGACGATGGCCCCCTCCTCGGCGAGCCGGACCGAGGTGGCCCTGCCGATCCCCTGCGCGGCGCCGGTGACGACGGCGATCCTGTGCTGCAGCGAGTGCGTCATGAGGTCCTTCCCGGGATGTGAGCGACGCCACCAGCTTCGTGCCTAACGATCGTTAGGGCAAGGGTTCGGCGGTGCCAGGTCCGGGGCCGGAGGCGGCCCCGTCAGCTGCGGGTTTGAACTGCCGGGACCTCGGGCCGGCCGCGCGCGTTGCTCCGAATGCCGGTCCTGACCAGAACGTGCCCGTGCACCGGCAGGCCCAAACCAGGCTCGCCGGGCAGCCCCGACCTGAGCTCAACCTGACGGTCCACCGCGCCGAGGGTGTGCCGCCACCGGGGTGGTGGGAGAGGCTGACGCGGTGACGCCGGAGCGCGGGACGCCTCGAGCCCTCGGCTGGCGGCGGCCGGCGCTGGTCGGCTCCGGGCTCGCGGCCGCCGCGCTGGCCGCCCTCGTACTGGTCAACAGCAGTGACGAGCTGCTCACCGCCGCCGACACCCTGACCTCGCTGAACTGGGCCTGGGTGGCCGTCGCCCTGCTCGCCGAGGTCGCCTCGTACTGGATGCGCGGGCTGGCCCAGGCGGTGGTCCTCGACCGCGGCGTCGCCAGCCTGCGCGCCTCCCGGTCCGGCCACCGGGCCTCGACGGTGCTGCGGGACGTGCCGGACCACGACCCGCCGGGCGCGGTGGTCATCGGCGCCGCGCAGCTGGCGGGGGACGCGGCCGCGTACTGCCTGCCGCTCGGGTTCGCCGCGTCCGGGGTGGTGATGGTCAGGGTGCTCCGGCAGCGGGGGGTCGACACCGCCGTCGCGGGCTGGGCCTTCGCCGTCTCCTCGGTGCTGTACGTCGGGGCGGTGGCGCTGCTGACGGTGGCCGCGGTGGAGGTCGCCGGGGACGCCGACCCCGTTCCCGGCCTGCAACAGCTCAGCCTCGGGCTGCTCGCCGCGCTCGCGGTGCTCGCCGCCGCCTGGTACCTGAGCCGGCGCGGCCCGCTGGCCTCGGCGGTCCACCGGCTCCGACGCGACCGCGGACCCTCGCGCGTGCCGTCGTCCGCCCGGCCGGGATCCGGCCCCGGCCCGAGGGCGTTGTCCCGCGCCCGGAGCTGGTGGCGTGCCCAGCTCGCCCAGCTGCGGGTGATCCGGCTGCCACCCGGGACCGCGGTGGTGGCCTTCGCGTTGATGATGGCCAGCTGGCTGGCCGACATCGCGGTGCTGGGCGTCGCCTTCGCCGCGCTGGACGCCACCCCACCGTGGGCCGGGCTGCCGCTGGCCTACTGCGCCGGGCAGGTCGCGGCGGCCGTGCCGATCACGCCGGGCGGGATCGGCGTGGTCGAGGGCAGCCTGACCCTGGCCCTGGTGGCGTTCGGCGGCGCGCAGAACGTCACCCTCGCCGCGGTCCTGCTCTACCGGCTCATCGCCTACTGGGGGTGCATCCCGCTCGGCGGACTCGCCTGGCTCGCGCTGCGCGCGAGCAGGCCCCTCCCGGCCGGGCCCTCGGGAGAGGAGCATCTGAGCACGGCTCCGGGCCCGCCGAGGAACCCCACGCTGGAAACGGAACGACCATGACTCGATCCCACCCGACACCCGCCCGCCGCTCGGTCCGGCGGGTGCTGCCGGCCGTCGTGGGACTGGTCCTCACCGCACCGGGTCTCACCGCCTGCTCGGCACCCGGCGGCGGCGCCATCACCACGAACGACGTGGCGTGCGCCGCGGTGCTGCCACTGGCCAGCGCGACGGTGCGCGACCGGGGGACGCTGCTGCTGATCCGGCGCATCGGCAAGGACGACAGCGACACCCTCACCCGCGAGGCCGGGGTGGTCCCGCCGCCGCCCCGCCCGCCCGGCGCGGCACCACCGAGGCGGCCGCCCGAGCCGCACCCCGCCGAGGGGCCGCCTCCGCCCAAGGCCTGCCTGGTCGTCTACCGGGGCGACTACCCGCCGGGAGCGGTGCCCGGTGCGAGCCCGCCGGCCGTCAGCGGCCACTACGCCCTCGTCGTGCTGCGCGTCCGCCACCCGGCGGTGAGCCGCATCCTGGTCACCGAGACCCTGCCGGCCGACACGGTCCCCCGTCCCTGGTGGCGTCGGATCTTCTGACCCCGGGCACAGCGGACGCCCCGCCGGTGCCGCGCGGAGCTACGAGACCGCGCTCCGGTCGGAGCCCGTCGGGACGAGCCCGGCCCTGGTCATCCGCAACTGGCGAGCCACGACGCGCCGTGCCGCCACCAGCACGTCCAGGCCGAGGGAGCCGGCCGCCGCGCGCAGCCGAGCGGCCGCATCGGCGGCGTCGACGCCCAGCTGCACCACGATCATTCCGGTGGCCTGGTGGAACACCGGGTGCGCGGCGGGGTCCGCGGCCGGGCGGGGAGCACTGAACACGTCACTCACGGCGTTGCCTCCATCGAGTTGTCCGCGATCGATTCAGCATCCTCGATCATCGGTTCCGGTCAATCCGCCGTCCGAGCCAATGCGTACCCGGCCGGGGCGGAGCCGGCACCGGCACGTTCGCGGACCGGGTGGCTACAGTCGTGTCGTGTCGATCCGCTCCAGCCCGCCGCTATCCCGGTGGTTGCTGGTCATGGCACTCGCCGTCGGCCTGATCGGCATGCACCACCTGGTCCCGGACACCGCGCACCCGGTACCGATGAGTGCCACCACGGCGGCGCACATCTCGCTGGCCGGCCCGGACTGCTGCCCGTGCACCCCGGTCGGCCACCAGTGCCAGGCGGTGCTGACCGCCGGCACGGCCGTCGCACCGCCGACGGCGACGCTCGCCCACCCGGCGGCCACCCACGACGTGCGGACACCCCTGGTCGCGGCGGCCGGTGAGCTCTCGGCCCGCGCACCCCCGGCCTCGGGTGCCCGGCTCTCCCAGCTCGGCGTCTGGCGGCGCTGAGTCGTCACCGAACCTCGGTGACCACTCGGTCGACAACCGCCACATCCACAGACGCAGAGGACCCAGCATCATGACAACGCGCTCCGTCGCGACCCGGCTCGCCGCCGCGACCCTCACCGTGACCACCGCCGCCGCACTCACCGGGTGCGGCACCGGCGACACCGACACCACCACGCCGCCGGCCGGCGGCACGACCTCGGCGGCACCGGCCCACAACCAGGCCGACATCACGTTCGCCCAGGGCATGATCCCGCACCACCGGCAGGCGGTGGAGATGTCCCGGCTCGCCGCGACCCGCACCACGACACCGGGGGTGACCGACCTGGCCGCGGCCATCCGGTCCGCCCAGCAGCCCGAGATCGACCAGCTGACCGGGTTCCTCAGGACGTGGGACGCCCCGCTCCCCTCGACCGACGACCCGTCGATGGGCGGCATGGACCACTCGGCCATGGGACACGGCGGGATGCAGGGCGGCGGCATGGACAGCGGCGGCATGGACAGCGGCGGCATGGAGCACGGCGGGATGTCCGGGATGATGTCCGGCGACGAGCTGCGCCGGCTCGGCCAGGCGAACGGCGCGGCGTTCGACGCGATGTTCCTGCGGATGATGATCGGCCACCACGACGGCGCGGTCGCCATGGCCACGGCCGAGCTGCGGGACGGGACGAACCCCGAGGCCAGGGCGCTGGCCCAGCGCGTCATCGACGCCCAGCAGCGCGAGATCGCCGAGATGCGGAGCATGCTCGAGCGCGGCTGACCACCAGTTCGCGGGTCAGCAGCCGGGGAGGTCGATCGCGCCCGGTTGCCTGGCGGTGGGGTGGTGGGCGAGCGCCGCATGGTGATCTCGCCCGCCATCGTCCCTCGGGCTGACGTGGACCGTGGCCGCCACCAGCTTCGGCACGCGGTGCAGCAGGGTGTGCTCGGCGTCGGTGGCGATGTCGTGGGCCGCGACGATGCTCAACCCGGGGTCGACGACGATGCCGGTCTCGGCGCGGACCCGGTGCCCGATCCAGCGCAGCCGCAGCTCGTCCACCGCGAGCACGCCGGGCACCTCCCGCAGGCTCGTCTCGGCGATGTCGACCAGCCCGGGGTCGACGGCGTCCATCAGGCGTCGGTAGATGTCGGTCGCCGCGCCCTTGAGAACCACCAGGATCGCGACCGTGATCAGCAGCCCGACGATGGGGTCGGCCAGCGGGAACCCGGCCCACACCCCGAGCGCGCCGGCCACCACGGCCAGCGAGGTGAACCCGTCCGTGCGGGCGTGCAGGCCGTCGGCGACCAGCGCGGCCGACCCGATCCGCCGGCCGACCCGGATCCGGTACACCGCGACCAGCTCGTTGCCCGCGAACCCGATCAGCCCGGCGGCCAGCAGCATCCCGACGGCGCCGATCGGCTGAGGCACGAGCAGCCGCCGGACCGACTCGTACCCAGCCACGACCGAGGACAGCGCGATCATGACGACGATGAAGACGCCGGCCAGGTCCTCGGCGCGCCCGTAGCCGTAGGTGTATCGGCGCGACGCCGCGCGGCGTCCGAGGACGAACGCGATCCACAACGGCACGGCGGTCAGGGCGTCGGCGACGTTGTGGATCGTGTCGGCCAGCAGGGCGACCGATCCGGTCAGCACGACCACCGCCGCCTGCGCGATCGCGGTGACCCCGAGCACCACCAGGCTGATCTTCACCGCCCGGATCCCGTCGGCGCTGGCCTCCAGCGCGGGGTCGACCGAGTCCGCCGCGTCGTGGCTGTGCGGGGCGAACACCGCCGCCACGGCACCGCGCAACGCACGCCGGTGCCCGTGGCCGTGCCCGTGGCCGTGGCCGTGGCCGTGCCCGTGGCCGTGGCCGTGCCCGTGGCCGTGGCCGGAGGCGGGGCGCTGCGTTCCGGTGTCGTCCACGGTTGCCAGGATGCGCGTCGCCCGACCCCATCGCCAGCGACCACCCGCGCGAGCTGACGCCGGTCAGCCCTGAGGGCCGGGCGTGCTGATCGGCGCGAGCAGGGTGAACGTCGGTGGCGCCGTGCGGGTGAGCGCGAGCCGGCCCCCCTCGGCCTCGGCGAGCCGGCGGGCCAGGGCCAGGCCGATCCCGTGGCCGGTCGCGGTGGGGGCCCGGCGGGCGAACAGCTCCGTCTCCGGCGTGCCGATCCCCGGGCCCTCGTCGGTCACGTCGATGCCCAGCGCCCCGCCCGCGTCGCGCGCGGTGACCGCCACGGCCCCGACACCGTGGGTCGCGGCGTTGTCGAGCAGTACCGTGAGCACCTGGCGGATCGCGGCGGTCGAGGCGCTCGACGAGGGCAGGTCGGGCTCCACGTCGACGGTCAGCACCCGGCCCTGGGCGGCGAGCCGGCCCTGCCAGTGCAGCATCACCTCCTGCATCAGGGCGTCCAGGTCCAACGGTTCGCCGTCGGCACGGCGGGTGTCGCGGGCCAGTTCCAGCAGCTCGTCGATGGTGCGTTCCAGGCGGTCCGCGTCCTGCAGGCCGGTGGTGATCGCCTGGCGCAGGTCGTCGTCGCCGCGGTGCAGCGCCGCCTCCAGCCGCAGCCGCATCCCGGCCAGCGGGGTGCGCAGCTGGTGGGACGCGTCCGAGGAGAACGCCCGCTCCCGGGCCAGCATGTCGTCCAGCCGGGCGGCGGTCCGGTTCAGGGCGGAGCCGACCGCGTCGATCTCCCGGATACCGGCCGGCCCGGTGCGGACGGTGAAGTCGCCGTCGCCGAGCCGGCGGGCGATCGCGGACAGCTGCTCCAGGGGCAGGGCGAGCCGGCGGGCCTGGCGGCGGGCCAGCAGCCACGCGACTCCGACGGCCAGGACGGCGAGCAGGGCCATCACGATCCACCCGACGGTCAGCTCGGCGATCACCGCCGAGCGGGGGCTGGCGGCGCGCACCGCCCCGATGACGTCCGTCTCGTGGGTCACCGGGACCGCGACGGCCAGGTCGTCGCCCTCGTCGCCGGTGGCGATGGTGCCGGTCAGGGCCTGCCGGATGAGCGGGTCGCCGCGGGGGCCGTCGCCGGTGACGAGCGTCCCGTGATCGTCGTAGACCGCGAGCGCCGTGCGCCCGCCGCCGTGCGGCAGCGACGGCATGTCGCCGGCGTTGAGGTCGGCGGCCACCGTCACCGAGGCGGCGTCGGCGACGCGGACGAGGTTCGACTCCTCGTGCAGCATCGCGTAGCGGGCGACGCCGACCGCCAACGGCAGGCCGAACAGGCAGATCGCCAGTACCGAGGCCAGTACGGCGAGCCCGACGATCCGAGTGCGCACGCGACGTCCCTCCCGAGGCCCCGAGCGAGCCAGGCGGCCGAAGCCGGACCTCAGTCTGGGACACCGGGCGACCGTGGCCGTCGAGAGCCCGCCGGTACGGCGTGTCCCGATCGGGCCGGCTGCTCCGGGCTCCGGCCGGGAGGGGTCAGCTCGGGGCGTCGAGGCGGTAGCCATGCCCGCGCAGCGTCACGATCTCGGGCACCGACCCGACGTCGCGCATGCTGGACAGGCGCCGCCGCAGGGTGGCCACGTGCACGTCGAGGGTCTTGGTCGGCCCGTGCCAGTGCTCGTCCCAGACCTCGGCCATCAGGCTGTGCCGGCTGATCGCCGTGCCGGGTGTCGCGGCCAGCCGGGCCAGCAGGTCGAACTCCTTGGTCCGCAGCACCAGTTCCCGGCCAGCCACGGTGACTCGCCGGCCGGCCGTGTCCACGACGAGATCACCGAGCCGCTGCGGCTGGGCCAGCGGGTCGCGCGGACCGGCCCGTCGCAGATGCGCGCGCAGCCGAGCGAGCAGCTCCCCCAGGCGGACCGGTTTGGTGAGGTAGTCGTCGGCCCCGGCCTCCAGCCCGACGACCACATCCATCTCCTCGGTACGTGCCGTCAACATCACCAGGACGGTCAGCGGCTGAATGGCCCGGATCCCCCGGCACACGGTGATGCCGTCGGCGTCCGGGAGCCCGAGGTCGAGCAGCACGAGCGCGAAGTCGCCGCCCTCCGCCGAGCGCAACGCCTCGCGGCCGGTCCGCGCCCACACGACCTCGTGCCCCTGCTCGGCCAGCGTGGTCGTCAGCACGCTCCCGATCGTCTCGTCGTCCTCCACCACCAGCAGACGCGGCACGTCGGGAGCGTAGGCGAGCGCCGACCCTTGTGGTTGCATGCCCCGAACCTACGAACCGAACCTCCGAGCACGGTGCGGCGCGGGTTAGCGGAATGCAAAAAGAAATCGCGCCACCCGTTTTTGCCGCTGCCTAACCTTCTCGGCAATCACGCCTAAGGTCGGCCTCCTACCGTTGTGGACATGAATTCGCGGTCCTCAGCAGTACGTCGCCTGTCCATGCCGGCAACGCTCGCGTTGACCGTCGGGCTGCTCAGCGCGTGCGCCGACGCACCCAGGTCGTCGGGTCCCGACCGCGGCTCGACGGCCACGGCGGCCCAGCCCCGACCCGAGCCGGCACCGGCGGGCACACCGGGAGCGGGGCGGTCCGAGCCACAGACCAACTGCACCCACCGGGCGAGCGACGGTCCCGGCATGGACCGGGCGACCGCGGTGGCGCAGCCGGGCGACCGCATCTGCCTCGCCGGCGACCTCCGGGACGCCCGGCTGAGCATCACCCGCTCCGGAACCGCCGACAGGCCCATCGTCGTGCTGGGCGGCGGGCAGGTCACGACCGGCGGCATCACCGTGGAGGGCGACAACGTGATCGTCGACGGGGTCATCGCCGAGGAGCCGCAGGCGCCGGGCATGTCGCTGCTGGGCACCAACATCACCGTCCGGAACAGCACCATCAGCGGCCCGAGGGGCGGTGACGGCGACGGCATCCGGTTCTGGGGCCGGAACATCCGGATCACCAACAACACCATCAGCGACACCCGGGGCACCGACAAGCGCCACGCGGACTGCATGCAGACCTACGCCACCGACGAGCAGCACCCGGCCAGCCAGGACATCCTCATCGAGAGCAACCGGTGCGAGCGGATCGACAACATCTGCCTCATCGCCGAGGGGCCGAACAGCGAGGCCGGCGACGGCAGCGGCGACGGTCGATCGACCAACTTCGTGTTCCGGAACAACTACTGCGACAACGGCGCCGGGCAGGCACTCTTCCTCGACGACATCGGCGACGCGACGGTGACCGGCAACCAGATCGTCGGCGATGTGGACAAGGCCTTCTCGTTCCAGAACAACTCGACCGGCGCTCGGGTGGCCCAGAACCAGATCGCGCCGCAGATCCGGTACGAGGTCGGGATGGACGACTCCTCGGAGGACGGCTACAACGGGCCGACCCCGGGCGGGGCGCCGTGAGCCGCGCCCGGGGCCGGGCCTGCGCGGTCCAGCGGGCGGTCATCTTTCGCGGGTGGTGCCCTGGCCCGTGACCGGCGCAGGCTCCCGGCGAGGAGGGAACCCCGAGCACCGAGCGGTGGTCGGCCCAGGCCTGACCGGGCGCGTGGCGGCGGATGTGGGGACGAGCGAGGGCACGGTGCCCGAGGAGGTCCCGCCGGTCGACCGGGCCGACGACTGGCGTGAGGTCGATCCCCGGCTGCGGGCTCTCGCCGTCGCCGTCGTCGGGGCGGCCCTCCTCTCGTGGTGGCCGGCCTTCACCCTCGGTGCGTACGGCACCGTGTTCTTCGAGCAGCTGCTCGCCCTGTGGGCCGCCGCCACCGCCGCCTTCCTGGTCCTGGTGATCTTCAAGCGGCACCGGGCCGTGTCCTGGCCCCGGCGGTTCGCCCTGCTCCTTCCGAGTGGCTGGCTGCTCGTCGCGTTCGCGCTGCCCACCGGGACCGGGGCCGGCCACAGCAGAGTGCTGTTCTGGTTGGCCCTGGCGCTGACCGTCGCCGGAGGCCCCTACCTCGCGTGGGTACTGCTGCGGATCACGCTGGTCGGCTACGACACGTTGACCCACCGGCAGCGGTGGTCGGTGGTCGGCGTCGTCGCCGCCGTGGCAGTGATCGCGTTCGCCCTCGGCCGGCTCAACCCGTTCTTCCTGACCTGTGACGACTTCACGATCAGCGGCAACTCGGCACCGCCGGGCTGCACCGTGGGGCCGGCGACCTCCAGGTGACCCCGGGCGAGAGCGCTTGCCCGACGGTTCTTGCTGGTCAGGCTGTGGTGGAGACGAGGGGAATCGAACCCCTAACCCCTGCCTTGCAAAGGCAGTGCTCTGCCAATTGAGCTACGTCCCCGGTCCCGGGCGAGGACGAGCCCGGCGCGCGGGTGGCCGACCTGAGGTCAGCCGGTGGTGGTGGCCTCCTGCCAGAGGTCGTCCTCGTTGCGCGACTTCGCCTTGCTGAACACGAACAACGCGGCACCGGCGGCAACGGCGATGACCAGCAGCTTCTTCATGTGATCCCTATCCGGTACGAGAGGGCAGTCTGGAGTGGGCCCAGGTGGACTTGAACCACCGACCTCGTCGTTATCAGCGACGCGCTCTAACCGACTGAGCTATGGGCCCCTCTCGAACGAGGCGGGCGCAAGCGTAACTCAGGCCCCCGCCCCGTCCGACACCGGGTTTCCTAGTCCCGCTCGGACAGGGTCACCTCGATGCCACCGACCAGGTCAGCGGCCACGTTGTACACGAAGGCACCCACCGACATCGCCACCGCGAGCAGCAGGCTGTTCACGGCGCCGACGATGGCCGCCACGCCGAACACCCGGCCGGCGGAGATCAGCTGATCGCCGGCCTGCTCGGCCACCAGGTCGGCGTACTGGCCGTTCAGCCGGTCCCACACGCCGATGCCGTCGAGCACGCCGTACAGCACGCCGACCGCGATCAGCCACACCAGGTACAGCACCACGGCCAGCACCAGGGCGACCTTGAGCACCGACCACGGGTCGAGCCGCTTGAGCTGCAGGCTGGCCTGCCGGGGCCGGCGGTTGCGCGGCCAGCCCATCGGGAACCCGCCGGGCGGCGCGCCGATGCCGCCCATACCGGGCAGGCCCGCCGACTCGGTCTCCCTCGGGCCGGGGCCGGGGTGGTTCATCGACATGGTGCGCGCGTCGGCGAATCCGCCGTCGCCGCCCGCCGCGTCGTCGGCCGACGTCCTCGGCGGGGGCGCCGTGCGGGAGGCCGTGTCGTAGCCGGCCGCGCCGGCCGCACCCGCACCGGCCGCGGCGCCGGGCGGGATCGGCGAGGCCACGGTCGGGGCGTCGGCCAGCGAGTGCGGTGCCGGGTGGCTGGTCGGGCTGCCGTTGGGCACCGGGCTCCCCGGCGGCTCCGCCTCGCCATCATCGGACACCCGCTGCCACGGCGGCGGCAGCGTGCCCGAGGAGGGGTCGGCGTGGCCGTTGACCGCCCGCGCCTCCGGCTCGGCCGACGCGGCGGTCCCCGGCTGCGCCTCCGCCGGGTCCGCGGCCGCCGGGCCCTCGACCGGCGGCGTCGCCCCCGCCGGCTCGCGGGGGGTCGGCGACGGACGGGGGGCTCCGTTGGCCCCGGTGTCCGTGCTCCCCCCGGCACCGGATGCCCCGGCACCGGATGCCCCGGCGCCGGCGGTCGTGTCGGTCGCCGCCTCGGCGGGTCGTGCGTCCTCGGTCTGCTTCCGACCTCGTGGGTCGGTCGGCTTGGTCACGAGCTGCCTCGCGTCTCCTCGATGCTCACCAGATCTCCTCCGGGCTACCACACCTTAAGCGGCCCACCCGGCCACCGCGCTCAGACGGGCTCGCCCGAGCCGGTGTCGGGGCTCTCGGCGGACTCCTCGGCGTTGCGGGCGATGGCCAGCAGGGTCGCACCCTCGCCCAGGTTCATCAGCCGCACGCCCTTGGTCTGCCGCCCGGCCTTGCGCACCTCGCGGGCTGTCGTCCGGATCACTCCGCCGCTGGAGGTGATCGCGTAGATCTCGTCGGCGACATCCACGATCAGCGCGCCCACCAGGGTGCCCCGCCGCCGGTCGTACTGCAGGGTGAGTACACCCTTGCCGCCCCGGCCCTGCACAGGGTAGTCCTCCATCGGCGTCCGCTTGGCGTACCCGCCACCCGTGGCGACCAGCACGAACGTGCCGGCCCGCACCACGCCGAGGGACAGCAGCCGGTCCTCACCGTTGAACCGCATGCCGTACACGCCGGACGTGGCCCGACCCATCGGGCGCAGCGCGTCGTCGTCGGCGTGGAACCGGATCGACTGGCCCTCCGCCGACACCAGCAGCAGGTCGTCGTCCGGCCCGCACAGCACCGCGCCGACCAGCTCGTCCTCGCCGCGCAGGTTGATGCCGATCAGCCCGCCGGACCGGTTGGAGTCGAAGTCCTCCAGCCGGGACTTCTTGACCAGGCCGCTGCGCGTGGCGAGCACCAGGTACGGCGACGCGTGGTAGTCCTTGATCTGCATGACCTGGGCGATCTGCTCGTCCGGCTGGAAGGCCAGCAGGTTCGCGACGTGCTGGCCCCGGGCGTTGCGGTTCGCCTCGGGCAGCTCGTAGGCCTTGAGCCGGTAGACCCGGCCCTTGTTGGTGAAGAACAGCATCCAGTCGTGCGTGGAGCACACGAAGAAGTGCGCCACGATGTCGTCCTGCTTGAGCGCCGCGCCCTGCACGCCCTTGCCG
>DASXJJ010000218.1:0-1508 GCA_036497465.1 Pseudonocardia sp.
TGGGACGAGTTCTTCTCCACCCTGCGCGACATGCGGTTCGACGGCATCGCCACGGTGTGCGTGTTCGGCTGGGAGGAGACCGCCGACGACATCCACCGCCGCATGCTCGAGCGGGTCACCTCGGAGCTGATGCGCTGACCCCTGGCCCGGACTGGCCGGACTGGCCGGACTGGCCGGGCCGGCCGGACTGGCCGGGCTGGCCGGGCTGGCCGGTGTGTTCCGCCGAGTTCAACCACAGCGGCGTCCTCGACGCGCCTCGAGGCCGCCACGGTTGAGCTCGGTGCGCTGGGCGAGCAGCGAGTCGATCCGCTGGACGGTCTGTGCGGCGTACAGGTCGTCGGCGCACAGTCGGACGGTGAGCCAGCCGTGGCCGGCCAGGATCGCGTCGCGCTGTCGGTCGTGGTGCGCGGCGTTCCGGTCGAAATGCACCGCGCCGTCGTACTCCAGCGCCAACTTCGCGCCCGGGTACGCCAGGTCCGCCCTGGCCAGCACGAAGCCGTACTCGTCGTAGATCCGGTACTGCACCTCGGGCGGCGGCAGGCCGGCGCGGACCAGCGTGACCCGCAGCCGGGTCTCCCCCGGTGACTCCGCCCTCGGGTCGGCCAGCGCGACGAGCTCGTCGAGGCGGCGGCAGCCGCGCGCGCCCGGTTGCCGTGCGCGGCGGTCGAGTAGCGCGGCGGGTCGGAACGGTGCGACCCGTGCGAGTGCGTCCAGCACGACGACGGCCTCGATCGTCGGCAGCCGCCGGGCCAGGTCCCACGCGGTGCGTTCGGCGGTGGTCAGCCGGCAGCCGTCGCACTCCTTGATGTCTTCGGCGGCCAGGGTGGCGTACCGGATCCGCAGCCCCGCGCACCGTTTCTGGAAGCGTGGCACGAGCACCTCCGGCGGTGCGCCGGGCGGGACGCAGTCCGCGCCGAGCAGCAGCGCCGCGGAGTAGCCGGCGAGCACCCCACCCTGGCCGGCGACGAGCAGGTAGGCCGCCCGGGAGCGGGTCGCCTGGTCGAGCTCGTGATCGGCGGGCAGGTAAACGTCGGGGAACACCCGCCGGAACCTCGGCCCGTAGAGGCGGTCCGGGGTGACCAGGCCGCGCGCGATCGCCTCGGTACCCCGGAACGGCCCGTCGATCACGCCGCACAGCATGCGTCACGAGCCCACCGCTCCGGGCCCGTTTCGCCGAGTTCAACCCCACCGGCTGTTGATCACGCCGCGGCGGCCGCTGCGGTTGAACTCGGTGGGATTTTGCTGGGCCATCTGGGCGGCGGCCGGCTCGCGCGGGGCGGCGGTCAGCCACTGGGCGGCGGTCAGCTACCGGGCGGCGGCCGGCTTGCGGGGGGCGGCGGTCAGCCACTGGGCGGCGGCCGGCTCATCGGGCGGCGGCCGGCTCGCGGGGTGGGCCGGTGGTGCCCCTGATGACCAGGTACGGGGGCAGCACTACTTCGCGGTGCTCGGTGCGGGTGCCGTCGAGGCGTTCCACGAGCAGCGCGATGGCGTGCTCGGTGAGCTTGCGG
>DASXJJ010000219.1:0-30078 GCA_036497465.1 Pseudonocardia sp.
CGCGGGGTGGGGCGCCGCTCGCGCTGCACCCGCCGAGGCTTCTTCCGCGAACCCTTACCGCGACGTCCGTGATCAGCCGAACCCACCACCCCACACTCCCAGATCCACCCCGCCGTGACGAGGCCACACCCGTACCGCCTCGAGATGCCATCGGGGGCTTGACACGAATAGAAGCGTCAGAAGCCTGTCCGCTCACGGCGTGACTCATCACAGATATGCCGCTCCGGTGACCCTCACCCAGGCCGGTGCCAACGGTTGACCGTGCCCGAGAAAGGACTATCGGCCAGTGGCCATGTTGGCAGAACTCGTCGACGCCGTCATCGGCGTCGATACCCACCGAGACGTTCACCAAGTGGAGATCGCTTACCCCAGCGGCGCCGCGATCGCCACTCGCTCGTTCGGCAACGACAGCGCCGGCTACGCCCACCTGCTGAGCTGGACGTTGGAGCATGCTCCGGGGCCGCGGATGGTGATGTCGATCGAGGGCACCCGCAGCTACGGTGCCGGGCTGACCCGGGCTGCCGCGGCCGCCGGCATCCCAGTGATCGAGTGTGAGCAGCCCACCCGCAAGACTCGTCGCGGTAAGGGCAAATCCGATCCGATTGACGCGCACCTGGCGGTGCTGTTCGCGGTGGGCCTCGACGCCCAGAACGTTCCCACTCCCCGTGCCGACGGAGACCGCGAAAGCTGCGGATCCTGCTCTGCGCGCGGCAGGAGCTGACTGAACCGCGCCGGGTTTTGTGGAGACTCTGGGATGCAACCCGGGCCGGTTCAGTGTTCCCGACCCGCTGCCATTGCCCACCCCGGCGCAACTCATACCGAGCGTCGGGCCACACGCGGCATATGTCACCGGCCTGGCAAAGAGGGGTTCGGGTCGTGCGGCGACGGTTCTTGCGACGTGTGCACGGATGTTGACGTTGGTCGTGGTCCGAGTCGTGGTCCGAATCAGCGGGTACCGTAGTTGTCAGCGATCTCTATGTAGCGTTCTGACCAGCAAGGATGTGCTAGTGATGTTTCTGGATACCGTCTCGGCCGGCCTCTCAAGGCGGTAGCGCGGGTTCGAATCCCGTCGGGGCTACATCGCTGCACGAGCCCTGCCTGCGGAGTACGCAGGCAGGGCTCTTTCGTGTGTCTTCTGGGGGCCAAGCCCCCAGACCGCCGGCCGGAGGGCTGCGCCCCCGGACCCCCCTCGGGCCCGCGTTGGCGCCTTCGGTGCCTCGCTCACGGTGGTCGGGTTGGCGCCTTCGGTGTGTTGCTTGCGGTGGTCGGGTTGGTGCCTTCGGTCTGTTGCTTTGGTGGTGCCTTTGGTGCCTTTGGTGCCTTTGGTGCCTTGGCTGTCGGTGCCTTGCCGCGGGGTCGGGTTGGTGCCTTGGCTGTCGGTGCCTCTGCTCCGGAAGTGGTGTGAACGGGATCACGGGGTCACGGGATCACGGGGTTGTGGGGGCCTCGGGGTCAGAGGCGGTGTTGGAGGGCGTCGGCGGCGGCGAGCAGGTTCGCCGCCCAGCGGGCACCGGGCCGGCGGCCGATCCGGTCCACCGGGCCGGACGCCGACACCGCGGCCACCACCTGGCCGGTGGAGTTGCGCACCGGGGCGGACACGCTGGCCACCCCGGACTCGCGCTCGGCGACGCTCTGCGCCCAGCCGCGCCTGCGCACCTCCATCAGGGTGCGCTCGGTGAACGAGGCCTCGGCCAGCACCGCCCGCTGGATGGCCACGTCCGCCCACGCGGCGAGCACCTTCGCCCCCGACCCGACGCCCATCGGCAGCCGGGCGCCGACCGGGACGGTGTCGCGCAGGCCGCTGGCCGGCTCGGCGGCCGCCACGCACACCCGGTGCATACCGTCGCGGCGGTAGAGCTGCACGCTCTCCCCGGTGAGGTCGCGCAGCCGGGGCAGCACCGCCGCGGCGGCCTCCAACAGCGGGTCTCCGGACCGGGCGGCCAGCTCGGTCAGAGTGGGCCCGGGGCGCCACCGCCCGTCCGCCCCCCGGTGCAGCAGGCCGTGCACCTCCAGCCCCACGGCCAACCGGTGCGCGGTGGCCCGGGGCAGCCCGGTGCGCTGGCATAGCTCGGCGAGGCCGCAGGGCTCGGCGGCGGCGGCCCACAACACACCGACGGCCTTGTCCAGGACGCCGATGCCGCTAGACTGTCCCACGAACCGATACTAGCTTCCCGGAATGTGGGAAGTCTAGATCGCCGAACGGAGGATGCGATGGGAAGGACGCTGGCGGAGAAGGTCTGGGACTCCCACCTGGTGCGACAGGGGGAGGGGCACGAGCCCGACCTCATCTACATCGACCTCCACCTGGTGCACGAGGTCACCAGCCCGCAGGCGTTCGACGGGCTGCGGCTCGCCGGGCGGCGGGTGCGCCGGACCGATCTGACGGTGGCCACCGAGGACCACAACGTGCCCACGACCGACGCGGAGGCGCGCGGCGGGGTGACCGCGATCGCGGACCCGGTGTCCCGCACCCAGGTGGAGACGCTGCGCAAGAACTGCGCCGAGTTCGGGGTGCCGCTCTACCCGATGAACCACGCCGAGCAGGGCATCGTGCACATCATCGGCCCGCAGCTGGGGCTCACCCAGCCCGGCCTCACCGTGGTGTGCGGCGACAGCCACACCTCCACGCACGGCGCGTTCGGGGCGATGGCGTTCGGTATCGGCACCTCCGAGGTGGAGCACGTGCTGGCCACCCAGACGTTGCCGCTCAAGCGGTTCAAGACGATGGCGATCAACGTGAACAGCACCGACGGCACCCTGCGGCCCGGGGTGACCAGCAAGGACGTCGTGCTGGCCGTGATCGCGCAGATCGGCACCGGAGGCGGCCAGGGGTACGTGCTGGAGTACCGGGGCAACGTCATCGAGAACCTCTCGATGGAGGCCCGGATGACGGTCTGCAACATGTCGATCGAGGCGGGCGCCCGGGCCGGCATGATCGCACCGGACGACATCACGTTCGACTACCTGCGCGGGCGCGACCACGCCCCCTCCGGCGCCGACTGGGATGCCGCGGTGGCCGCCTGGCGCGGGCTGCGGACCGACGACGACGCCGCGTTCGACGTCGAGGTGGACATCGACGCCGACTCGCTCACCCCGTTCGTCACCTGGGGCACCAACCCCGGCCAGGGCCTGCCGCTGTCCGCGCTGGTGCCCGACCCCCAGCAGATCGCCGACGAGAACGAGCGGATCGCGGCGGAGAACGCGCTGACCTACATGGGGCTGACCGCCGGGATGCCGCTGCGCGAGGTCAGCGTCGACACCGTGTTCGTCGGTTCCTGCACCAACGGCCGGATCGAGGACCTGCGCGCGGCGGCCGACGTCATCCGCGGCCGGCACATCGCCGACGGCGTGCGGATGCTCGTGGTGCCGGGCTCGATGCGGGTGCGCCTGCAGGCCGAGCAGGAGGGCCTCAACGAGGTGTTCACCGCGGCGGGGGCCGAGTGGCGCTCCGCCGGCTGCTCGATGTGCCTGGGGATGAACCCCGACCAGCTGGCTCCCGGCGAGCGCAGCGCGTCCACCTCCAACCGCAACTTCGAGGGCCGCCAGGGCAAGGGCGGCCGCACCCACCTGGTGTCGCCCCTGGTGGCGGCGGCCACCGCCGTGCGCGGCACCCTGAGCTCTCCGGAGGACCTCAACTGATGGAACCGTTCAGCACGCACACCGGCATCGGAGTCCCGCTGCGCCGGTCGAACGTCGACACCGACCAGATCATCCCGGCCGTCTACCTCAAGCGGGTCACCCGCACCGGGTTCGAGGACGGCCTGTTCTCGGCGTGGCGCCAGGACCAGAACTTCATCCTGAACACCGAGCCGTTCTCCCGGGGCAGCGTCCTGGTCGCGGGCCCGGACTTCGGCACCGGGTCGTCCCGCGAGCACGCCGTATGGGCGCTGACGGACTACGGCTTCCGGGTGGTCATCTCCGCGCGGTTCGCCGACATCTTCCGCGGCAACTCGGCCAAGGCCGGGCTGCTCGCCGCCGAGGTCGCCCAGCCGGACGTCGAGCTGCTGTGGAAGCTGCTGGAGAACGAGCCGGGTACCGAGCTCACCGTCGACCTGACCGAGAAGACGGTCCAGGCCAAGGACCTCACCGTGCCGTTCGAGATCGACGACTACATCCGGTGGCGGCTGCTGGAGGGTCTCGACGACATCGGACTGACCCTGCGCAGCGTGGACGCCATCGACCGGTTCGAGGCCGAGCGCTCGCCGCTGCTGCCGCACACGGTGCTGTCTGGCTGACCCGGTTGCCGCCTGACCAGCGGGTTTCGCTACGGTAGCCGCCGATCTCCCCGGTGAAGAAGCCGCCGGGGAACGCCGTGAGGGGGCACGTGGTGAACAAGGCCGAGCTGGTGACCGCGCTCTCCGAGTACCTGGGTGGTGACCGCAAGGCCGCCGCGGCCGCGGTCGACGGGGTGCTCGACGTGATCGTCCGCACCGTGCAGTCCGGTGACTCGGTGGCGATCACCGGGTTCGGTGTGTTCGAGCGTCGGGAGCGTGCGGCGCGCGCCGGCCGCAACCCGCGCACCGGGCAGGCCATCCAGCTCGCGGCCACCTCGATCCCGGCGTTCCGGCCCGGCGCGATGTTCCGCGACGTGGTCAGCGGCGCCAGGCCGGTGCCGGCCCGCCCGGCCGGGCCGCCCGCCGACTCCGTGCCCTCGGGCGTCGGCCCGGCTCCGGCCTCGGCCGGCGGGTCGGTTCCGGCCGTGGGGGCGTCGGCCCCGGCGTCGGTCCTGGCCTCGGCGCCGGCTCGGGCCGAGATCGACGTGCCGCCGGGCGCGGCGAACGGCTCGGTGCGCAACGGGGTGTCGGTGCGCCACACGACGTCGGTCGACTCGGTGCCCACGGACGTCGCCACCGAGGTCACCCCGGTGCCGCCCGCCGAGAACGCCGGCGCGGTGGCGCCCGCCGAGGACTCCGGGTCGGGGCGGGTGGCGGACGCGGGCGGGGGCAAGCCCGGGAAACCGGGCCGGGACAGGCGCGGCAAGGCCGCCAAGGCCGGGTCCGCGGGGCCGGCGACCACGGCCGAGCCGGGTGTCGCGGGCAAGGCCACGAAGGCGGGCAAGGCCACGAAGGTCGGCGAGACAAAGGCGGCGAAGGCGGGCACGGCCGCCGTCGAGAAGGCCACCTCGTCGGCGCCTCCCGTCGAGACCGCGGCCGCTCCGGCGGCTCAGGCCAGGACCGGCAAGGCGGGCAAGGCCGCGAAGGCCGGCGAGGTGAAGGCCGGCGAGGTGAAGGCCGGCAAGGGCGCGGACGACAACGCTGCCAAGGCGGGCGAGGCCGCCAAGGCCGCCAAGGTCGCCAAGGTCGAGCCAGCCGCCGGGCCGGGCAAGGCCACGAAGAGGGCGGGTGCCACGAAGACGGCGGGCGCCACGAAGACGAGCACGCCGAAGGCGACGAGCAAGGCCGCCGGCAGGAAGAAGCCGAAGAAGTAGCCGACCCCGGTCGTCAACCGGCGGGGTCGGGGTAGTAGTCGGCGGTGCGGACGGTGCCGCCGGCGAACCCGAGCACCCAGGTGCTGGCCTTGCGCGACGCGGGGTCCGGCACCCCGGCCAGCCGGCGGACCAGGTCCGGGATCACGCCGCCCTGGCTGCACACCACGCGCACCTCGGGGCCGCCGGCCAGCGCGACGAACCGGGCCACCCCGGCGCGCGGGTTCTCCCAGTAGTGCTCCTCGCCGAGCAGCGGCTCCTCGTCGACCGCCAGGCCCAGCCGGGAGGCCAGCGGCCGGATGGTCTGCGGGCAGCGCACCGGCGGGGCGGCGCTGGCCCGCCTCGGCCCGAACAGCCCCAGCAGCCCGACCAGGTCGTCGGCCTGGGCGAGCCCCTTGGGGGTGAGCGGGCGCAGGTCGTCGTCCTCGTCCCATTCCTGGCGGCTGCCCGCCTTCGCGTGCCGGACCAGCAGCAGCGGGGTGGGCGGGCTGCCCAGCCCCCGGAAGCGGTCCAGCACCTCCCGGTCGCGGTCGTAGGACAGCAGCGTCAGCGCCGAGCCGGGCGTCAGCCAGCGCAGCTCGTCGACCTCGTCGTTCGGCTCGAACGCGCCCGCGCCCGCGCGGGCCGCCCAGTAGTAGGCGACCTTGGCGCCCTGCGGGGCCCGGTACCGGCTCTCGCCCAGCCGGACGCCGAGCACCGCGTCGTACCCCGTCTCCTCGCCGACCTCGCGGACGGCCGCGGCCGGCACCGACTCGCCGGGCTCGAGCTTGCCCTTGGGCAGCGACCAGTCGTCGTAGCGCGGGCGGTGCACCAGCGCGACCTGGATGCCGCCCGCGCCGTCGGGGCCGCTCGCGCCGTCGTGCTCGCCGGTCGGTCGCCACAGCACCGCGCCGCCGGCGACGACGTCGGGCTCCGGGTAATGCGGGCCGTTCACTCGGGAAGCGCGTGCCGGCGCACGGACTCGGCCTGGTGGTCACGCACCTCGGCGACGTCGGTGCCCGGATCCGGTGAGGGTGACCACGTCCCGTCGGGACCCAGTACCCAGCAGCGGGTGGCCGGATCGAGCGCCGAGTTCAGGATGGCGTCGAGCGGGCCGTTGAGCGCCTGGTTCACCCTTAGCAGCACCTCGACCCGGCGGTCCAGGTTGCGGTGCATGATGTCCGCGCTGCCGATCCAGTACTCGTCGGCGCCGGCGAAGTGGAAGATCCGCGAGTGCTCGAGGAACCGGCCGAGGATGGACCGGACGTGCACCTGCTCGCTCAGGCCGGGCCGCCCGGGCACCATCGCGCAGATGCCGCGCACCACCACCCGCACCGGCACGCCCGCCTGGGACGCCCGGTACAGCGCGTCGATCACCTGCTCGTCCACCAGCGAGTTCATCTTGAAGCGGATGCCGGCGGGGCGCCCCGCGCGGTGGTACTCGGTCTCCGCCTCGATGCGCTCGATCAGCCCCCGGCGCACCCCGTACGGCGCGACCAGCAGCGTGTTGTACCGGTTCTGCCGGGCGTAGCCGGTGAGCGAGTTGAACAGGTCCGCGACGTCGGCCCCGATGACCGGGTCGGCGGTGAGCACCCCGAGGTCCTCGTAGAGCCGGGCGGTCTTCGGGTTGTAGTTGCCGGTGCCCACGTGGCAGTAGCGGCGGATCCGGCTGCCCTCCTGCCGAACCACCAACGACGTCTTGCAGTGCGTCTTCAGCCCGATCAGCCCGTACACCACGTGCACGCCGGCCTTCTCCAGCTCGCGCGCCCAGCGGATGTTGGCCTTCTCGTCGAACCGGGCTTTGAGCTCCACCAGCGCGACCACCTGCTTGCCCACCTCGGCCGCGCTGACCAGGGCGTCGACGATCGGGGAGTCGCCGGAGGTGCGGTAGAGCGTCTGCTTGATGGCCAGCACCTGCGGGTCGGCGGCGGCCTGCTCGATGAACCGCTGCACGCTGGTGGAGAACGAGTCGTACGGGTGGTGCACCAGCACGTCGCCCTGGCGCAGGGTGGCGAACACGCTCTTCGGTGTCTCGCCCTCGGCGAAGGCAGGGTGGGTCGCGGGCACGAACGGGGCGTCCTTGAGCTCCGGCCGGTCGACCCCGTAGATCCGCCACAGCATGGTCAGGTCGAGCATGCCGGGCACGACCATCACGTCGTGCGGGTCGACGTCCAGCTCGCGCAGCAGCAGCTCCAGCACGTGCTCGCTCATCGAGTCGGTGATCTCCAGGCGCACCGGCGGGCCGAACCGGCGCCGGGCCAGCTCCCGCTCCAGTGCCTGCAGGAGGTCCTCGTCGCGGTCCTCCTCGACGTCCAGGTCGGCGTTGCGGGTGACCCGGAAGGCGTGGTGCTCGGCGACCTCCATCCCGGTGAACAGCTCGCCGAGGTGCGCCGCGATCAGGTCCTCCACCGGCAGGAAGACCGCGTCGTCCGACGCCGTGTCGACCGGGACCAGCCGGGGGACGTTGTTCGGCACCTTGACCCGGGCGAACCGCTCGGTCTGCGCCTGCGGGTCGCGCACCGTGACCGCCAGGTTCAGCGACAGCCCGGAGATGTACGGGAACGGGTGCGCCGGGTCGACCGCCAGCGGGGTGAGCACCGGGAACACCTGGTCGGAGAAGTAGCCGGAGAGCTTGGTGCGCTGGGCACCGCTCAGGTCGTCCCAGTGCAGGATGCGGATGCCGCGCTCGGCCAGCTCGGGCTGCACGAAGTCGCGGAACGCCCTGGCGTGCTGCTCGGCCAGGGCCTGGCTGCGCTCGGAGATGCGGGCCAGCTGCTCGCGCGGGGTGAGCCCGTCGGCGGAGCGCACGGTGAGGCCGGTGTCGTCGCGACGCTTCAGCCCGGCCACCCGCACCATGAAGAACTCGTCCAGGTTGGACGCGAAGATGGCCAGGAACTTGGCCCGCTCCAGCAGCGGCTGGCTGACGTCCTCGGCCAGCGCGAGCACCCGGGCGTTGAAGTCCAGCCAGGACAGCTCGCGGTTGAGGTAGCGGTCCTCCGGCAGGTCGTCGGTGGCGGCCGCGGCCGGGGTCGGCGCCGGGGGCGCGGCGGGGGCGGGCGGCGCCTGCGTGGGTATCGGCACGGCGGGCCGGGGCGGAGGCCGACGGCTGGTCGTGGTCTGGACGCCCGGCACCCCGGCATCCGCGGCCGGCTCACCGGGCACCGAGGCGGCCACGGTGGCCCGGCTGCCGGCGGCGGACCGGGGCGCCGGGGTCCGGCGGCCGGCGCCCCGGTTCGATCGACGTCCGTTCGTTCCCTCGGTAGCCACCCGCACATTCTGCCCACCCGGGGCCTCCCCGCGCGTCCCGCGTTGGGCGGCACTGGGTGAACAGAAGGTCACGATCTTTCTCGGGCGCCTACCCGGCGCGCTGGGCCGCCCGGCGCGCCTCGGCCAGCCGCTGGCGGCGCCAGAACGTGGTCCACGCCCGCCACATGAACACGAACGCCGGCACCATGGGCGGGAACCACCAGCGCGAGATCAGGAACGTGGACGCCAGCAGGGCGCAGTACACCGCCGTCCAACCCAGCGCGATGACCAGCCATTTCCCGTCCACTCTCCGGATGCGGGGGCCGGGGCGGACGGGCCTGGGGGCGGGTGACTCCTGGGGGGCGGACCGCTGGGCGGGGATGGCGCCGGGCGGCAGTGGGGAGCTTCCCGGCGCCGGGGGCCGCGCGCGGGAGGACGTGAAGGGTCGAACCATCGAGCATCTCCGATTTCTCGTTCGGTGCCCCCACACTGTCGCGACGATCACGGAAGGTATTACACCGCTGGGCAAAGAGCGGCCGAACGATCGGTGCACAGCGGCCGGGCGGCGCAGCGGAGGTACCGGCGGATGCCCCAGGCTCAGCAGCGCGGGCGCGCGGTGTCCGGGAGAGCGGCGAGGGTGGCGGCGCCCAGGCCGAGCTCGGCGGCCCGCCACAGGTCCTCGGGGGTGTCCACGTCGCGGCGCAGCCCCGGCCAGTCGCCGGCCAGCCGGGTGGCACCGGCCCGCTCGTGGGCGTCCGCCGAGCGCGGGCCGAACCGGGGGTCCAGCGCCACCCCGGGCGGGCAGACCAGCAGCGTGGTGCCCTCGCCCTGCGCGTCGGGGCAGAACGCCCTGCTGGCCGCGCCCGCCTCGAACAGCGCGCGGGCCCCGGCCAGCGCCTCGGCCAGCTCCTCGGCGCGCAGGGCGGGCAGGTCGGCCTGCAGCGCGGCCACCGACGCCGCCGGCCGCTCGGCACGGAGGACCTCGGCGCCGTAGGCCAGCGCGGCGTTGAGCCCGTGGTCCGGGCGGTCGGGCAGCACCGGCACCCCGTCCGCGCCGAGCACGCTGGTGACCTCGGGGTCGGACGTGACGATCACCGCCCGGCGCACCCCGTCGGCCGCGCGGGCGGCGGCGACGGTGTCCCGGACCAGCCCGACGACCAGCCGGGAGTGCCGCAGCGGGTCGCCGAGCCCGCCGTCGGCGGCGCCGCGCAGCCTGGTCTTCGCCCGGGCCAGCGGCTTGACCGGGACCAGCAGATCCACCCAGGGAGCGGTCACCCGCCCATCGTCCCACCCGGACGGCCCCCGGCGCGGGCACGGGCGGGTCGATCACACCCGGCCGAGTAGGTTCGATCCCGCCGCGGCCCGGGCACCGGAGGTGGTGGGTGACACCCGCGCGGGGTCGGCGCGGTGCTGGACCCCCGGCGCCGGCTCGGGGGAGACTGCGGCGGAGATCGTCGTCGGGTGCTGCCCGGGTGGCGCGGACGCGAGGAGGGCACACGGTGGCGCGGGAGAAGGGCGGTTTCTGGGTCGGGTTGACCGCGGTCGTGTTCTACCCGCTGACCCGGCTGGTCGCCCGCTGGCGGGTGGAGGGCATGGCGAACATCCCGGTGTCCGGCCCGGTGCTGGTGGTGGCCAACCACATCTCCTACCTCGACCCGGTGTTCTCGGCGGTGTTCGTCCACCGCGCCCGCCGGGTGCCCCGGTTCCTGGCCAAGGCGAGCCTGTGGAAGATCCCGGTGTTCGGCCGGATCATGGCCGGCAGCGGGCAGATCCCGGTCTACCGGGAGTCGGCGGACGCGCAGCAGAGCCTGAGCGCGGGCGTGCAGGCGCTGAAGGACGGCAAGCTGGTGCTGATCTACCCGGAGGGCACGATCACCCGCGACCCGGACGGCTGGCCGATGCAGTCCCGTACCGGGGTCGCCCGGCTGGCGCTGTCGGCCGACGTGCCCGTGGTGCCGATGGTGCACTGGGGGACGCTCGACGTGTACGACCACTACGGCAAGAAGTTCCGGCCGGTGCCCCGCAAGGAGATCATCGTGCGCTGCGGCGGCCCGATCGACCTCGGCGGCTTCCGCGGCCGCCCGATCGACGCCGGGCTGCTGCGGGAGACCACCGACCACCTGATGACCGCCGTGCGGGCGCTGCTGGCCGAGGTCCGCCAGGAGCCCGACCCGGGTGGCGCTTTCTACCGGGGCGGGAGCCGGACGCCCGCCGAACCCCCGCCGCCCGCGAACCCGCCGGCGTCCCCGCCCGGGGAGGTCCCGCCGGCCGGCGGCGACCTGGCCTCGTGAGCGCCCGGCCGCCGGCCCAGCGGCTGGCCGTGCTCGGCGCCGGCTCGTGGGGCACCGCCTTCGCCAAGGTGCTCGCCGACGCCGGCCGCGACGTGACGGTGTGGGCCCGCCGCGCCGAGGTCGCGGCCCGGATCAACGCCGGCCACGACAACCCCGAGTACCTGCCCGGCGTCGCGCTGCCGGAGTCGCTGGCCGCCACCACCGACCCGGCGGAGGCGATGGACGGCGCGGACGCCGTGGTATTCGCCGTGCCCTCGCAGACGCTGCGGGCCAACCTGGAGTCATGGCGCGCGACGCTGCCCGGGCCGGCCACGCTGGTCAGCCTGGCCAAGGGAGTCGAGCTGGGCAGCCTGAAGCGGATGAGCGAGGTGATCTGCGAGGTGGCCGGGGTGGACACCGCCCGGGTCGCCGTGCTGACCGGACCGAACCTGGCCAGGGAGATCGCCGGCGAGCAGCCCACCGCCAGCGTGGTGGCCTGCATCGACCACGAGCGGGCGGTGGCGGTGCAGCTGGCCTGCGCCACCGACTACTTCCGGGTGTACACGAACACCGACCTCATCGGCGCGGAGCTGGGCGGCGCGGGGAAGAACGTGATCGCGCTGGCCTGCGGGATCGCCGCCGGCATGGGGCTGGGCGACAACACCCGCGCCTCGCTGATCACCCGGGGGCTGGCTGAGACCGCCCGGCTCGGGGTGGCGCTGGGCGCCGACCCGATGACCTTCGCCGGGCTGGCCGGGATGGGCGACCTGGTGGCCACCTGCTCGTCCCCGCAGTCGCGCAACCGGCGGTTCGGCGAGCGCCTGGGCCGGGGGGAGAGCCTGGCCGAGGCGGAGGCCGCCAACCACGGCCAGGTCGCGGAGGGGGTGAAGTCCTGCCAGTCGATCTGCGAGCTGGCCGCCCGAGCCGGGGTCGAGATGCCGATCGCGGACGGGGTCCGCCGGGTCTGCCACGAGGGCATGTCGGCCGCCGAGATGGGCAAGGGACTGGTCACCCGCACGCTCAAGCACGAATGAGCACCGCGGCGGGCGCGGGGCCGGCGGGCGAGGGGTCGGGCGACGGCACCCGGTGCGTCCACGCCGGCCGGATCGGCGAGGAGCCGGGGCGGCCGCTGCACGACGGCCCGGTGCTGGCGTCGGCCTACCACCTGGGTGATCCGGACGGGGAGCTGCCGCGCGACTTCTACGGGCGCACCACGAACCCGACCTGGCGGGCGCTGGAGGTGGCCATCGGCGAGCTGGACGGCGGGCACACGGTGCTCTACCCGTCGGGCATGGCGGCGGTGTCGGCGCTGCTGCGGATGCACGCGCGGCCCGGGGCGGCGGTGGTGCTGCCCGCCGACGGCTACTACCTGGCCCGCGCGCTCGCCGCCGAGGAGCTGGCCCCGCTGGGGGTGGCCGTGCGGGAGCTGCCGACCACCGGGCCGTGGCCGGACGAGGTGCTGGCCGGCGCCGCGCTGGTGCTGCTGGAGACGCCGTCCAACCCGGGGCTGGACGTGTGCGACATCGCGGCGCTGGCCGGCCGGGCGCACGCCGCGGGCGCGCTGCTCGCGGTGGACAACACCACGGCCACCCCGCTGGGCCAGCGGCCGCTGGAGCTGGGCGCGGACGTCGTGGTGTCCAGCGACTCCAAGGCCCTCGCCGGGCACAGCGACGTGATCCTCGGCCACCTCAGCTGCGCCGACCCCGAGCTGGCCGGCCGGCTGGCCGCCGCGCGCAACCGGGGTGGCGCCGTGCCCGGCCCGGTCGAGGCGTGGCTGGCCCACCGCGGCCTGGGCACCCTGGACCTGCGGCTGGCCCGCCAGGCGGCGAACGCGATGGCGGTGGCGACCGCGCTGCGCGGGCACCCCGGGGTGCGCGGGCTGCGCTGGCCGGGGTTGCCGGACGACCCGGCGTACCCGCTGGCCAGCCGGCAGATGCGCCGGTTCGGCGGGGTGCTCGGGTTCGAGCTGGCCTCGGCGGCGGCGGTGCGCGAGTTCCTGAGCGCCGCCGAGCTGGTCGGGTCGGCCACCAGCTTCGGCGGGCTGCGCAGCACGGCGGACCGCCGCGCCCGCTGGGGCGACGCCGTGCCGGCGGGGTTCGTCCGGCTGTCCTGCGGCTGCGAGGACCCCGCCGACCTGGTCGCCGACGTGCTGCGGGCGTTACCCGGCTGACCGGGCGAGCACGTGCTCGGGGGCGGCGGTGCCCCCGGGCAGCAGCGGGCACGGCTCCGGCTCGCCGAAGACGGTCCGCACCGGTACCACCCCGGCCCACGCCGCCCCCGTCGCGACGTCGGCCTCGCCGTCCCCGGGTGGCCCGGTGCGGATCTTGACGCTGGCCTCGGCGAGGTCCAGCGCGAGCAGCGAGGTCGCGGCCAGCTCCTTGCCGCTGGGCTGCCGGGCGTGCGCCCACGAGCCGGGCGTCACGTGCTCCACCACCGCCTCAAGGCCGGCCAGCTTCTCCGCCGGGTCGCGCACCACCCTCGGCACGCCGTGCACCATCGCGGACCGGTAGTTGGCCGAGTGGGAGAACACCGAGCGCGCGTAGACCAGCCCGTCGAGCAGGGTGACCGTCACGCACACCGGGGCGGCGGGAGCCGCGCGCAGGCTGCTCGCGCCGGTGGACCCGTGCAGGTAGAGCGTGTCGTCGCGGCGCCCGTGGAAGGTCGGCAGCACCCGGGGCGCGCCGTCGATGAGCACACCGAGGTGGCACATCAGCCCCTCGTCGAGCACCGCGTACAGCTCGTCCCGGTCCCGGCGGCCCCGTTCGGAGTGCCGGCGGAGGCGGGAGCGGTCGGTGGCGGACAGCGGCAGTGAGGTTGGCACGGAGGTCGGCACGGAGGTCGGCACGGAGGTCGCGGTCATATCCCGATCCTGAGCCCGACGGTGGCATCCTGACAGGGCCATTCCGGACCGAAAGCCACAGTCCACCCGGAGCGGCGGAGGTGACCGGGATGCCCACCGACAACCTGCCCATCGTGCTCGACCGCGCCGACGGCCGCCCGCTGGCCGTGCAGGTTGCCGACGCGCTGCGCGAGGCGGCCGGCGGCGGCGCGCTACGGGTCGGTGACCGGCTCAGCTCCACCCGCGCGCTGGCGGCCCGGCTCGGGGTCAGCCGCACCGTCACCGCCACCGCCTACGACCAGCTGCTCGCCGAGGGCTGGCTGGCCGGGCGGCGCGGGGCCGGCACCTACGTGATCGCGGCCCCGCCCGGCCCGGGGCGCACCTCGCCGGCCGCGCCGCCGGAACCGATCGCACCCGCCGCGGGCACGCCGGGCGTCGAGCCGATCGACCTCACCGCCGGCCAGCCCTGCCTGCACGTGGTGGACCGGGCGGCGTGGCGCCGGGCCTGGCGCGCGGCCGCCGACCACCCGCCCGGCGGGCACCCTGAGCATGCCGGCACGCCGGCGTTCCGGCGCACCGTGGTGGACCACCTGCTGCGGCACCGGGGGCTCACCGTGCCGCCGGACCGGGTACTGGCCACCGCGGGCACCACCGACGGGCTGGCCGAGCTGGCCGCCCAGCTACCCACCGGGGCGCGGGTGGCGGTGGAGGAGCCGGGCTACCAGCGGGCGGCCCGCACGTTGGCGGACGCCGGGCTGCGGGTGGTGCCGGTCCCGGTGGACGACGACGGGCTGCGGGTGGACGCGTTGCCCACCGGGCTCGCCGCGGCCTACTGCACCCCGGCGCACCAGTTCCCGATGGCCTCCCGGCTGTCCGCCGAGCGCCGGTTGGCGCTGGTGGAGCGGGCGCGGGCCGAGGGCTTCCTGGTCCTGGAGGACGACTACGACGGCGAGCTGCGCTACGACGTGGCGCCGCTGCCGCTCCTGGCCGCGCTGGGCCCGGACGTGGTGGCCCACCTGGGCACGGCCAGCAAGCTGCTCAGCCCGACGCTCGGGGCCGGCTGGCTCGTCGCCCCGGCCGCGCTGCACGAGCGGGTGCTGGCCGCGCGGCGGGCCACCTCGGTGCGGCCCTCGCCGGCCGGGCAGCTGGTGTTCGCCGAGCTGGCCGAGTACGGCGACCTGGCCCGGCACCTGCGGCGGCTGCGCAGGGAGCTGGCCGACCGCCGCGCCAGGGTGATCGAGCTGTGCGCCCGGCACGGCGTCGCGGCGCTGGGCGACCCGGCCGGGGCGCACCTGCGGGTGGAGCTGCCCTCGGCCGAGGCGGAGCGGGCGGTGGTGGGCGCGGCGGCGGCCGCGGGTGTGCGGGTGCCCGCGCTCGCCGACTACCACTGGGCCGGGCAGGCGCGGTTCGGCGTGTCGCTCGGGTTCGCCGGCCCGGCCCGCCCGGAGCTCGAGCGGGCGGTGTCCGAACTGGCCCGGCTGGTCGCCGCCGAGGCCGGGACGCAGGTCAGCTCGCCCGAGCCGGCCGCCGGCGCGGACGGCTGACAGGCGGCGCCGGGCGCCGGGCTACGCTCGCGGCCCATGGGAGACCGACAGCAGCGCCGGATCCGGGTGGCCGTGGTGTTCGGCGGCCGCAGCAGCGAGCACGCGATCTCCTGCGTGTCGGCCGGGAGTGTGCTCGGGCACCTGGACCCGGAGCGGTACGAGGTGGTCCCGGTGGGCATCACCACCGACGGCGGCTGGGTGCTCGGCCAGGACGACCCGGCCGGGCTGAGCATCACCGACCGCGCGCTGCCGGCGGTGGACGGCACCGGCACCGCGCTGACCCTGCCCGCCGACCCCACCCTCGGCGGCCTGGTGCGGCTGGACCCGGGCCGGGCCGGCGAGCTGCTGTCGGCGGTGGACGTGGTGTTCCCGGTGCTGCACGGCCCGTACGGCGAGGACGGCACCATCCAGGGGCTGCTGGAGCTGGCCGGGATCCCGTACGTGGGCTCCGGCGTGCTGGCCAGCGCGGCCGGGATGGACAAGGAGATCACCAAGAAGCTGCTGGCCGCCGAGGGGCTGCCGGTGGGCGACCAGGTGGTGCTGCGGCCGGGCTCCGGGACGCTGACCGGTGAGCAGCGCGACCGGCTGGGGCTTCCGGTGTTCGTCAAGCCGGCCCGCGCCGGGTCCTCGGTCGGGATCACCAAGGTCGGCGACTGGGCCGACCTGCCGGCCGCGCTGGCCGCCGCGCGGGCGCACGACCCGAAGGTGCTGGTGGAGGCGGCGGTGACGGGCCGGGAGATCGAGTGCGGTGTGCTGGAGTTCCCGGACGGCGCGGTGCGCGCCAGCGTCCCGGCGGAGATCCGCATCGTCGGCGCGGGCCCGGACGGCTCGGTGCCGGAGTTCTACGACTTCCAGGCGAAGTACCTGGACGACGTGTGCGAGTTCGACATCCCGGCGAAGCTGGACGACGCGACGGCCGAGAAGGTCCGCGAGCTGGCGGTGGCCGCCTTCGGCGCCCTGGATTGCCGGGGCCTGGCCCGGGTGGACTTCTTCGTCACCGAGGACGGCTCGCCGGTGATCAACGAGGTGAACACCATGCCCGGGTTCACCCCGATCTCGATGTACCCGAGGATGTGGTCGGTCACCGGGGTCGACTACCCGACACTGCTCACCACGCTGGTGGACACCGCGTTGGCCGCCGGCACCGGCCTGCGCTGAGCAGCTGAGCCGCTGAGCAGCTGAGCCGCCAGACCGGTCCGGACCGGACCCGCGCCAGGCCCGGCTCGGCGCTCGGCGCCGCATCAGCGCGACGGACGGGGCCGCAGGGCGGTGCCCACGACGTCGGACACGGTCTGGATCGGGCCGGTGCCCAGGCCCCTCGGCACCGTGACGGCCAGGTAGACCTCCCGGTCCACCGCGACGAAGGTGTCCCTGTCGGGCTCGGCGAGATCCAGCCAGCCCACCCCGTTGATCACGATCAGCGCCGAGGTCGGGGTCAGCTCCGGTGGCCGGGGCAGGCCGCAGCGCAGCACGACCGGGTCGTCCGGCCGGTCGGCGGGCCCGGCCCAGGCCACCGAGCCGGGCGGGGCGGGGGCGGCGATCCGGAGCGCGGGCAGCGGGGCCGGGTCGGCAGGGAGGTCGCCCCGCAGCCGCCCGAGCAGCCGGTCGCAGGCCGGGGTGGCCGCGTCCGGCGCCTCCACCGGGGACAGCGCGAGCGGCCGGTCGTCCGGGGTGCCGCCACCCCGGGATGGGCCGCCGCCGTAGGCGAGCCCGAGCACCACGGCCACCACGAGCAGCGCCAGCGGCAGCGCGAAGACGGCCACCGTGACGGGGCTCCGCCGGGACGGCCGCCCGGCGGGTTCCTGGCCGGTCAGGACAGATGCACCACCGGGCAGGTCAGCGTGCGGGTGATGCCGCCGACGTTCTGCACCTGGGCCACGACCAGCTGGCCGAGGTTGTCCATGGTGTCCGCCTCGGCGCGCACGATGACGTCGTACGGTCCGGTCACGTCCTCGGCGGCGATCACCCCGGGCAGCCCGGCGACCTCCGCCGCAACGGCCGACGCCTTGCCGACCTCGGTCTGGATCAGGATGTATGCCTGCACCACGGCGTGCCCCTTCCCGCCTCGCTGTCCGCCCTCGGGTAGTAACGACAGCGACAAGAACGTACCGCGGCGCGGGCTCGTGGCCGACACATGATCACATGATCGGACGAAGGGGGCGGGTGCGATGGGGGATCGGACTCCCCGGCCCGGTGGGGTGACCTCCGGGCGCGGTCCCGCCGTGTCCGAGGTCGGCGAGTTCGGCCTGATCGCCCGGGTCACCGAGGGGCGGGTTCAGCCGCCGAGCACGCTGCTCGGGCCGGGCGACGACGCGGCGGTGGTGGCCACGCCGGACGGGCGGGTGGTGGCGAGCACCGACCTGCTGGTCGACCAGGTGCACTTCCGGCTGGACTGGTCCACCCCGGAGCAGGTCGGGCGCAAGGCCGCGGCGGTGAACCTGGCCGACATCGCGGCCATGGGCGCGCGGGGCACGGCGTTGCTGGTGGGCCTGGCCTGCCCGCCGGAGACCCCGGCCGAGGTGGCCGAGGGGATCGCCGCCGGGCTGTGGGCGGAGGCCGCCGCCACCGGAGCGGGCGTGGTCGGCGGCGACGTGGTGTCCTCGCCCCGGCTGACGATCGCGGTGACCGTGCTCGGCGACCTGGCCGGGCGGGCGCCGGTGACCCGGAGCGGGGCGCGCGCGGGGGACGTGCTCGCGCTCGCCGGCCGGGTCGGCTGGGCGGCGGCAGGGCTGGCCGTGCTGCGCCGGGGGTTCCGCTCGCCGGTTGAGGTGGTCGGCGCGCAGCGGGTGCCCACGCCGCCGTACGCCGCCGGGCCGGCCGCGGCGGCCGCCGGGGCCACCGCGATGATCGACACGTCGGACGGCCTGCTCGCCGACCTGGGGCACGTGGCCGCCGCGTCCGGCGTGCGGCTGGACGTCCGGTCGGCGTCCGTGCCGCTCGCGCCCCGGGTCGCCGACGTGGCCACCGCGCTGGGCGCCGACCCGCTGCGCTGGCTGCTCACCGGCGGCGAGGACCACGCGCTTGCCGCCACCTTCCCCGCCGGCACGGCGCTGCCCGAGGGCTGGGTGCCGATCGGGACGGCGGCCGAGGGCGCCGGGGTCACCGTGGACGGCGCACCCTACGACGGCTCCGCCGGCTGGGACCACTTCCGCCCCGGGTGACGGCGCCCTCAGCCGTGCACGGCGCGCAGGTCCAGCGCCAGCTCGGCCGGCGCCCCGGGCACCAGGCGCACCGGGATGCCCCAGTCCTGCTGGTAGCGGTGACACGCGGCGAAGGTGCCGCCGCCCTCGTCGCAGGCCGCCGCGGCCACGCTGACCTGCAGTACCCCCTCGGCCGGGCCGTCGGGCGCGAACCGCAGCTCGCGGGTCAGCCCCGGCGCGGTGCCCGACCCGGCGGCCAGCAGCCCCGGCGGTGCCGCCGCGACGGTGAGCGAGGTGGGGTCGCCGAACCGGTCGTCCAGGTGCTGCCCGGTCGGCGGGACGAACCCGATCCGCAGCGCCAGCACGCCGGGAGCGAGGTCGGTGCGGGCACGGCGGACCCGGTGCGCGCCGGCGTCCACCCGGGTGCTGGCCGGGACCGGCAGCCGGGTCAGCCGGTGCGCCGCCGACTCGACGACCACCAGCGTGTCGCCGTCGACCAGCACGTCGGACGGCTCGGCGAGGTCGCGGGCCAGCGTGCCGACGACGCCGGTTGCCGGGTCGTAGCGGCGGACGGCGCCGTTGTAGGTGTCCGCCACGGCCACCGAGCCGTCCGGCAGCACGGCCACCCCGAGCGGGTGCTGCAGCAGCGCCTCGGCGGCCGGGCCGTCCCGGTGCCCGAAGTCGAACAGCCCCTGGCCGACGGACGTGGTCACCGCGGCCCCCACCGCCGGCGCGGCCACCAGGGAGCGCAGCGCCGAGGTCTCCGCGTCGGCCAGCCACAGCGTGTCGCCGTCGGCGGCCAGGCCGGACGGCTGGGCGAAGAACGCCTCTCCGACCGGCCCGTCGCGCAGCCCCTCGTTGGTGGTGCCGGCGAGCACCCGCGGCGCCCCGGTCGCGGGGGAGAACGACCACAGCTGGTGGTTGCCGGCCATCGCGACGACCAAGAACTCGGCGACCAGCTCCTCGATCAGGACGCCCAACCCGTGCGCGTGCCCTTCGCCGGCCAGCTGGGCGACCACGTAGCCGCGCGGGTCGACGACCACCAGCGTCGGCCAGGCCCGCGCCGCGTAGGCGTCCCAGGTGCGCAGCTCCGGGTCGTCCAGCACCGGGTGGTGCACGCCGTGCCGCTCGACCGCGGCGGCCACCGCGTCCGGGTCGGCCTCGTGCACGAACTTCGGCGAGTGCACGCCGAGGGTCACCAGCACGTCGGCGAACCGCTCCTCCAGCTCGCGCAGCTCGTCCAGCACGTGCAGGCAGTTCACGCAGCAGAACGTCCAGAAGTCCAGCAGCACGATCTTGCCGCGCAGCCCGGCGATGGACAGCTCGGCGCCGCCGGTGTTCAGCCAACGCCGGCCGCGCAGCTCGGGGGCGCGGACCCGAGCGGGGTGTCGCGGGGAGGTCACACCGGCTGGAACATCGCGCGCCCGGCGCCGTGTTCCCCGGGCGGTCAGACTGGGCGGCATGCCCGAGCTGCCCGAGGTGGAGCTCGCCCGCCGCACCCTGGACGAGGCGATGCACCGCGTGATCCGTGCCGTGGACGACACCGACGACTGGGTGCGCCGCCCGCACCGGCCCGGCGACATCACCGGGGTCCTGGTCGGCGGCACGCTCACCGCCGCGCACCGCACGGGCAAGACGATGTGGTGCGAGACCGCCGACGCGCGGGGCGAGCCCGGCCCGACCCTGGGTGTGCACCTGGGGATGGGCGGGCGCATCGTGGTGGTGGACGACGCCGCCGACCGCCCGGCGGCCACACCCGAGTGGGACCGGTTCACCGTCACCTTCGACGACGGCGGGCAGCTGCGGCTGTTCGACAAGCGCCGGCCGGGCCGGGTGCGGCTGGACCCCGACCTGGACACGCTCGGCCCAGATCGGCAGCGCGGAGCAGACCAGCCGCGACCTAATGGATCAGTGCTCACCGCAACGGGGCACGACATCCCATCAGCGATCTACGGCCCGCTCACGACCGGTGGGCGCACGATCTCAGACAAGAGCTGATCGTCGCTCTGGCTCAGCGAGTGCTGACCCACCGGCCGCTACCAGCACCGAGCCTTCCACGAGGAAAGCTCGGTAAGCCCCATTAGACTCAGGCCCGGCGGCCGCGCCACTCCCGGTAGCGTCGCACCAGCGCGGCGGTCGAGGAGTCGAGCCCGCTGGTGTCCGGCTCGGTCGCGGTGAGCACCGGCCCGAGCTGCTTGGCCATCACCTTGCCCAGCTCCACGCCCCACTGGTCGAACGAGTCGATGCCCCACACCGTGCCCTCGACGAACGTCACGTGCTCGTAGAAGGCGATCAGCTGGCCGAGCACCGACGGGGTGAGCCGCAGCGCCAGGATCGTCGAGGTGGGCCGGTTGCCGGGCATCACCTTGTGCGGCACGATCGCCGCCGGGGTGCCCTCGGCCTCGATCTCCTCGGCGGTCTTGCCGAACGCGAGCGCCGAGGTCTGCGCGAACAGGTTCGACATGAACAGGTCGTGCATGTCGGTGCCCGGCTCCTCGGTGGGCAGCTCGTTGTTCGGCTCGGCGAACCCGATGAAGTCGGCCGGGATCAGCCGGGTGCCCTGGTGGATGAGCTGGTAGAAGGCGTGCTGGCCGTTGGTGCCCGGCTCGCCCCAGAAGATCTCCCCGGTCTCGGTGGTGACCGGCGAGCCGTCGCGGCGGACCGACTTGCCGTTGCTCTCCATGGTCAGCTGCTGCAGGTAGGCGGGCAGCCGGTGCAGGTACTGGCTGTAGGGCAGCACCGCGTGCGTCTGGGTACCGAAGAAGTTGACGTACCAGACGTTGAGCAGCCCGGCGATCGCCGGCAGGTTCCGCTCCAGCGGGGTGGTGCGGAAGTGCTCGTCGACGGCGTGCATGCCGGCCAGGAACTCGGCGAACTGCCCGGGGCCGATCGCCACCATCAGCGACAGCCCGATGGCCGAGTCGACCGAGTAGCGGCCGCCCACCCAGTCCCAGAAGCCGAACATGTTGGCTTCGTCGATGCCGAACGCGGAGACCTCCTTCGCGTTCGTGGACACCGCGGCGAAGTGCTGCGCCACCGCCGAGTCCGAGGCATCCGAGCCGCCGAGCCCGCGCAGCAGCCAGTCGCGGGCAGCGCGGGCGTTGGTCAGCGTCTCCAGGGTGGTGAACGTCTTGGACGAGATGATGAACAGCGTGCTGGCCGGGACGAGGTCGCGGAGGGTCTCGGCGATGTCGGTGGGGTCGATGTTGGACACGAACCGCATGTCCAGCCCGCGGTCGGCGTAGGACTTCAGCGCCTCGTAGGCCATCACCGGGCCGAGGTCGGAGCCGCCGATGCCGATGTTGACGACGGCGCGGATCCGCTCGCCGGTGTGCCCGGTCCAGCGCCCGGACCGCACGCCCTCGGCGAACGTGCCCATCCGGTCGAGCACCCGGTGCACGTCGGCCACCACGTCCTGGCCGTCGACCACCAGGGTCGCGTCGCGGGGCAGCCGCAGCGCGGTGTGCAGCACGGCCCGGTCCTCGCTGGTGTTGATGTGCTCGCCGGCGAACATCGCCTCCGTGCGCGCGGGGAGCCCGGCGGCCCTGGCCACGGCGGTGAGCAGCGGCAGCGTGTCGCGGGTGATCCGGTGCTTGGAGAAGTCCAGCACCAGGTCGGCGCCGTGGGCGGTCAGTGCCTCGGCGCGGCCCGGGTCGCTGTCGAACACCTCGCGCAGGTGCGTATCGGCGACCGCCGCGTGGTGCTCGGCGAGGGCGGCCCACTCGGGGGTGGCGGTGATGTCGACGGGAATGTCTGGTGCGGACACACCGCCATCCTGCCCCTAGTCGGGCCGTCGTGCGGGACGACCTGACCGGCCGGTCAGGTGAACGGTGCGGGGATCCGGGTCGGGTGGCTGACCGGTGCGCCCCCGACCCCGGGGCGGAGCCGGACCGGCCGCTGGCCGATGGGTGCTGCCGCTGCACCCGTGAGCCCGGATCGGGCCCCGGCCCGGCGCCGACTTGGATGGCACCATGGCGGACATCCCGAGCACCCCGGAGACCGATGACCCGACCGGCGCGGACGCCGTCCCGCCCGGGGCGCTCACCGAGTGGCTGCGGGCCGAGGTGCCCGAGGTCCCGGTCGGCGGCGGGCCGGTCGGGGTGCAGCGGATCTCCGGCGGGCACTCGAACCTGACCTACCGGGTCCTGGACGCCGCCGGGGGCCGGTGGGCGCTGCGCCGGCCACCCACCGGGATGGTGCTGGCCACCGCGCACGACATGAGCCGGGAGTGGCGCTTCATCACCGCGCTGGCGCCGACCCCGGTGCCGGTGGCCCGGCCGGTGGCGTACTGCGCCGACGAGACGGTGATCGGCGCTGAGTTCTACCTGATGGGCTACGTGGACGGCGAGGTGCTGGGCGACGTCGAGTCCGGGCACCGGCTCGCCCCGGCCGCGCGGCGCGCCGCCGCCCTGGACGCGGTCGACGTGCTCGCCGACCTGCACGCGGTCGACCCCGCCGCGGTCGGGCTGGCCGACCTGCGCCGGGGCGGCGGCTACCTGGAGCGGCAGCTGCGGCGCTGGCACCGGCAGGTGCACCGCTCGGCCGTCGAGGACCTGGGCACGGTGGACGCCGCGCACGATCGGCTGCTGCAACGGGTGCCGTCGCTGGCGCCGGCGGACGTGCGGATCGCGCACGGCGACTACCGGCTGGGCAACCTCGCCGTCGGCGCCGACGGGCGGGTCCGGGCGATCTTCGACTGGGAGCTGGCCACGCTGGGCGACCCGCTGGCCGACCTCGGCTGGCTGATCGCCTCGTGGGGCCGGCCGGCGGACGCCGCGCCGCCGACGATCCCCGGACCCAACCAGGTCGACGGCTACCCGGGCGGCGACGAGCTGGTCGCGCGCTACGCCGACCGGTCCGGGCGACCGGTGGCCGACCTGGACTTCTACGTGGCCTTCGCCCGGTGGCGGGCCGCGTGCATCGCCGCCGGGGTGTACAGCCGCTACGCGGGCGGCGTGATGGGGGAGGCCGAGCCGGACCGCGGCGCCGACCGGCTGCGCTCGCTGCACGAGCAGGCCGCCGCCGCCCTCGCCGCGCTCACCGGCTGACCGCTCGGTACCCGCCCGCCGGCTAGCGCAGCTCCACCGGCACGCCCCGGATCGACGCATCGAGCAGCTGCACCGGGTGCATCAGCGGAGGCACCACGGCGTGCGGGCCGCCCTCGGCGGCCAGGTGGCGGCGCAGCTGGAGCAGGCAGCCGGGGTTCGCGGTGACCACCAGGTCCGGCCGGGCCGAGCTGATGTTCACCGCCTTCCGCGCGCCCAGCTCGGCCGCCGCCTCGGGCTGTACCAGGTTGTAGATGCCGGCCGAACCGCAGCACAGCTCGGCCTCGGGCACCTCGACCAGCTCCACCCCGGGGATGCCGCGCAGCACCGACCGGGGCTGCGCCCGCACGCCCTGCGCGTGACCCAGGTGGCAGGCGTCGTGGTAGGCGACCCTGGCGCGCACCGGGTGCCGGGTGGCCACCGGCTCCAACTCGGCGAGCAGCTCGGTCACGTCCCGCACCGACGCGCTGAACGCCGCCGCCCGTCGCGCCCACGCGGGGTCGTCGGCGAGCAGCGCGCCGTAGTCCTTCATCGACGAGCCGCAGCCGGCCACGTTGGCGACCACGGCGTCCACCGCCAGCCCGCCGAACAGCTCGATCGTCCGCTTCGCCCGGTCCAGCGCGCTCGGCTCCCGGCCGGCGTGCAGCTCCAGCGCCCCGCAGCAGCGCTGCTCGCGGGGCACCAGGACCTCGCACCCCTCGGCGGCCAGCACCCGGGCGGTGGCCACGTTCACCTGGTGGAAGAACACGTCCTGCACGCAGCCGGTGAGCAGCGCGACCCTGCGGCGCCGGGTCCCGACGGCCGGCACGGTCTCCGGCAGCCGGGCGAACGCGTCGCGCAGCCGCACCGGCGGCAGCAGCGACTCGAGCGCGGCCAGCCGCCCGGGCAGCTTCGCGGTCAGCCGGGCGACGGCCGGCGCCCGCCGCAGCCGCTGGTACAGCGCACCGGGGACGGCCGCCGCCCGCAGCCGGCGCCGGTACGGGAACAGCGCGAAGATCGCGTCGCGGAACAGCCGGTCGGCCCGGGTCCTGCGCACGTTGCGCTCCAGCTGCGGGCGCACCGCCTCCAGCAGCCGGTCGTACCGCACCCCGGACGGGCAGGACGTCACGCACGCCATGCACCCCAGGCAGGCGTCGATGTGCTGGTGCAGCGCCCCGTCCAGCCCGATCTCGCCGTTCGCGGCCAGGTCCATCAGGTAGATCCGGCCGCGCGGGGAGTCCATCTCCTCGCCCCACAGCTGGTAGGTGGGGCAGGTCGGCAGGCAGAAGCCGCAGTGCACGCAGTCGTCGAGCACGCCGCGCTCCGGTGGGCGGTGCGGGTCGAACGCGCTCGGATGGTGCGGCAGCTTGCTCTCGGCCGCGCCGCCCGGCGTGGTGCTCACCGCGTCACGTCCAGCACTGGGTCACATCCACTCGGGTCGGCTCCGGCACTCGCGTCACATCCAGGGGGAGAAGCGGCCCGCGCCGAGCCGGCCCTCCGGGTCGAGCTCGGCCTTCACCGCGCGCAGCACGGCGATCGAGGACGGCGCGGGTCCCCAGCCCGGGGCGCGGCTGCCGGCCGGCCGGCCACGCAGCATCGAGGTGCCTCCGGCGGCGTGCACGATCTCGTGCGCCCTGGCGACCGCGGCCGGCTCGGCGGCCAGTGCCATGGTGCCGACACCGGTGGCCAGGCCGGCGGTCACCCGGCTCGCGCCCAGCTCGTGCACCAGCTCGGTGAGCACACCGGGCAGCCGGGACGGCCGGCAGCCGATCCGTAGCATCGCCGCGTCGTCGGGCCGGGCGTCCACCACCGCGGCGTGCTCGGCCCACTCGGCGACGGCGTCCACCTCGGCGAGCCGCTGGGGCGGGCCGTCGGCGGAGTCGCCCAGCAGGTCGAGCAGCCGCTCGGTGCGTGGCCCCAGGGCCGCCGCGCTGCCCTCCAGCCGGACCAGCAACCCGTCGCCGCACCACTCCACGGCGGACGGCTCCAGCGGGCTCGCCAGCACGGCCGCCGCCGCGCGCGCCGCCTCGGGCAGCCGGGCCGGCCAGCGCACGGTGGCGGTGGCCGGCGGCACCGGGTGCAGCCGCAGCACCACCTCGGCGATGAGCGCCAGCGTGCCGTGGCTGCCGTGCACCAGCTTGGCCAGGTCGTAGCCGGCCACGTTCTTGATCACATGGCCGCCGGTACGGGCCGCCGTGCCGTCCGCGAGCACGACCGTCGCGCCGATCACCAGGTCCCTCGGCGACCCGTGCACCAGCGCCGCCGGGCCCGCGTCGGCGGTGGCCACCAGCCCGCCGACCGTGGCACCCCGGTCGATCCGGGCGGCGTCCAGCGCGACCCGCTGGCCGTGCTCGGCCAGGGTGGCGTTGAGCTCGCGCAGCGGGGTGCCGCCGTGCACCCCGACGGTCATGTCGCCGGGGTTGTGGGTGATCACGCCGCTGAGCGCGGTGGTGTCCAGCACCAGGTCGGCGGGCTCGGCGCGGCCGGCCCAGTCGGTGGCGGTGCCGGTGCCGCGCAGCAGGACCCGACCGGTGCTCCCGGCCAGCGCGGACACCGCCTCGGCCAGGGTCGCCGGTCGGGCCACCGGGACGGCGGCAGGACCCCCGTCGGGGCCGGCGGTGCCGCCGGGGTGGATGGTCGAGTCGTGGGTGGTCGAGTCGTGGGTGGTCATAGCCGCTCGATCACCCCGGCCTCCTCCAGCGCGTGCGGCCGGTACTTCCCGGGGCGCTCCCCGCACAGCCGGGGCGTGGGCAGCAGCTTGCCCGGGTTGCACAGCCCGGCCGGGTCGAACGCCGAGCGCACCCGGCCCATCACCGCCAGGTCGACCTCGGAGAACATCTTGGGCATCGAGCAGGCCTTGTCGGTGCCGATGCCGTGTTCGCCGGACAGCGAGCCGCCCAGCTCCACGCACAGCTCGGCGATCTTGCCGGACAGCTCCTCGGCCCGCTCGGTCTCCCCGGCGGCGGCGTCGAAGAGCACCAGCGGGTGCAGGTTCCCGTCGCCGGCGTGGAACACGTTGGCCACCCGCAGCCCCGCCTCGTCGCCCATCGCGGCGATCCGGTTGAGCACCTCGGCCAGCCGGGTGCGCGGGACCACCCCGTCCTGGACGAAGTAGTCGGGGGAGATCCGGCCGACGGCCGCGAAGGCCGACTTGCGTCCGCGCCAGATCGCGGCCCGCTCCTCGGCGTCGGCGGCGATGTGCAGCCGGGTGCAGCCGTGCTTCTCGCAGATGGCCTTGACCTGCTCGAACTGGCCGTCGCACTCCTCGGCTGGCCCGTCCAGCTCGACGACCAGCGCGGCCGGCGTGCCGAGGGTGTACCCGGCGTGCACGGCGGCCTCGGCCGCCTCGATGGCCAGGGTGTCCATCATCTCCACCGCCGCGGGCACGATCCCGGCCGCCACGATGTCGCTGACCACCTCGCCGGCCGCCTCGACCGAAGGGAAGTCGGCCAGCAGAGTGCGCACCGACTCCGGGGTGCGCAGCAGCCGGACGGTGATCTTCGTCGCGATGCCGACCGTGCCCTCACTGCCCAGGAACACCCCGCGCAGGTCCGGCCCGGCCTGCTCGCCGCTGTCGCCGCCCAGGGTGACCAGCGAGCCGTCCGCCAGCACCACCTCCAGCGCGAGCACGTGGTTGGTGGTGAAGCCGTACTTCAGGCAGTGCGCGCCGCCGGAGTTCTCCGCCACGTTGCCGCCGATGGTGCACACCTGCTGGCTGGACGGGTCGGGGGCGTAGTAGAGGCCGTACGGGGCGGCCGCGCGGGTGACGTCGAGGTTGGTCACCCCCGGCTCCAGCACCGCGCGGCGGTCCACCGGGTCGACCTCGAGCACCCGGCGCAGCCGCTGCAGGCTGATCACCACGCCGTCGGCGACCGGCAGCGCGCCGCCGGAGAGCCCGGTGCCGGCGCCCCTGGCCACGAACGGGATGGCGTGCGCGGCGCACACCCGCACCGCCCCGGCGACCGCCTCGGCGGTGCGCGGGAGCAGCACCAGGCCGGGGATCACCCGGTAGCCGGTGAGCCCGTCGCACTCGTAGCTGCGCAGCCGGGCCCGCTCGGAGATCACGTCGTCGACCCCGAGGACCCGTTCGAAGTCCCGGCGGGCGGCCGCGTCGATCGACATCCCGCACCTCGCCGTCTTTCCGTATGACGGAAAACAACTACTGCGCAGAGAAAGTCCCTGCCCTCGTCCTACAGAACATCGCCCACCCGGCGCGCGTCAAGGGTGGTGCCGGGGCGATGTCGGGCCGGTCTTCGCGACCGCCGCGGGGTCGTGCCGACGCGGCGGGTCGAGCACCGGGCGTGGTCGAACTGTCCACCTCCCGCGCCGGGTCTGCCGGAGAAACCATTCGGACGGGTGGCATCGCCGCGCCGGTCGGACCCGGCGGCCGGAGACGTCGTTGAGCGGCTCATGAGGCGGCGTCGGCGGGCACTCCTGGTCGGGTGCGTCACGGCGGCCGCGCTGGTCGCGGCCACGGCGACGGCGACGACCGCGCAGGCGGCGACCGGGCAGGCAGCGACCCCGCCGGCCGGCACGGCGCAGGCGCTGGCCCTGCCGGCGGTGGGCGCCCCGGCGACACCGGACCGCGACGACTTCTACCGCGCCCCGCTGGACCGGGGACGGGGTGACCCCGGCGACGTGCTGCGCGCCCGGCGGAGCCACGTCTACCCGACGCCCGCGCTGCTGGTCGCAGCCCCGGTCCGGGCCTGGCAGGTGATCTACCGCTCGACCGGCGCCCGGGACGAGCCGACGGCGGTGTCCGGCACGGTGATGGTGCCCGAGCAGCCGTGGCACGGCCCCGGCCCCCGGCCCGTCGTCAGCTACACGATCGGCACCCACGGCCTGGGCGACCAGTGCGCGCCGTCCTACAAGCTGGCCTCGGGCTCGGAGCAGGAGTTCGCCCTGATGTCCCAGGCGCTGCAGCGCGGCTGGGCCGTGGCGGCCACCGACTACCAGGGTCTCGGCACCCCGGGTGACCACGCCTACGCGGTGCAGGTCTCCGAGGGCCGGGCCGCGCTGGACATGGCGCGCGCGGCGACCCGGCTGCCCGGGGCCGGCCTGAGCCACGACGCCCCGGTGGGGCTGTGGGGCTACTCGCAGGGCGGGGGCGCCGCCGCGTCGGCCGCCGAGCAGGCCCACGGGTACGCCCCGGACCTGCACACCGTCGGGGTGGCCGAGGGCGGGGTGCCGGCCGACCTGCGCGCGGTCGCCCGCAACCTGGACGGCGGGGTCGCCTTCGGGCTGCTCGCCGGCGCCGCCGCCGGCTACGACACCGCCTACCCGGGCGTCGGCGTCCGTGACCTGCTCAACGCCAAGGGCCGCGCGCTCGTGGCCCAGGTGCGCGGCGAGTGCGTGGAGGAGATGACCGCGCGCAATCCCGGCCACCACCTCGCCGAGTACAGCACCGTGCGCGACCCGTTGAGCTACCCGCCGTTGGTGCGGGTGCTCGCGGACAACCGCATCGGCGGGACGGCGCCGGACATGCCGGTACGGCTCTACCACGCCCAGGCCGACGAGCTGATCCCGCTCGCGCTGTCGAGGACGCTGCGCGACGAGTACTGCCGGCGCGGGGTGCGCACGCAGTACGAGGTGATCCCGGCCGCCGAGCACCTCGGCGGCGCGGTCGCCGGTGGGCCGCCGTCGGTCAGCTGGCTGGCCGACCGGTTCGCCGGGCGCCCGGCGCCCAGCTCCTGCGGGTAGTGCCGCTAGTGCGCGCGGGCCAGTGAGGGGTCGCGCCAGAGCACGACGATCTCGGTGGTGCGGGAGCCGATCAGGTCCAGCAGGCGGTCGTCGTCGAACCCGGGCAGCGTGCGGAGCCGGGTGATCAGGTCGCACATGACCGGGTGACTGAACGGGACGACCTGCCAGCGACCGGACGCGGAGCCGAGCAGGAAGCAGGCGTGCTCCTGCCACGAGCCGTCGGCGCAGGTGCGGACGGCCACCTCGGCCAGGCCCTCGCAGGCCTCGTCGAGATCGATGACGTCGGGCTCCTCCGGGCGCGGCAGGATGCGGCGGAAGGACTCGGTCAGCGGAGCTCGGGGCCGAGGGATGTGCGGGGAGCCCGCCTCGGTCGACCGGCCCTGCCGGTCACCTGGATGCGAAGCAGCGATGGGGAGCCTCCGAGGTGTGTCCGGATGGGGGCGCGGACGACGGGGTCGCCGTCCGGGTGAGTGGCTGGGTCGGGGCCAGCGGCCTCACAGCGCCGATTCTCAGCGGTGGGTCGTCACCTGTAAAGGGGAAGGGGCAAATCAGTGGACAACCGGTTGCGTGACGGGAACCAGCACTTTCGCTGATCAGCAGGGCGACACGCGGATTGAACGGACGTGCAGTACAGCCCCCGAACGGGCGATCTTTAGATTCCACGATGCGAAATGGAAAGTCCGGAATGCGCGTGGGATAGGCGCGTGCGGTGTTCGAGCCGGTCGCTCCCGCCGACGACTTCGTCGCCTTCGTGGCCCTGCCGGCCTACCCGCTCATTGGTGCACCATCCGCGTGTCGTCAGCTGTGGAGGGTGGTGCGGGGTGAGAGTCCCGTTCGAATCGCCGGCAACCGGTAGGCCACCGCCGAGGGCGCTTGTCCGTGGAGGACCACGATGAGATCCGCGGGGCCCG
>DASXJJ010000220.1:0-22423 GCA_036497465.1 Pseudonocardia sp.
CGCTCGGGGTCGGCCTCGCCGCGCGCGGCGGCGATCGCCTCGTCGTGCAGGCCGAGGATGCGCCGCGCGTACCCGACGTAGCGCTCCCCCGCCGGGGTGAGCAGGACGCCCCGCCCGTCGCGGCGCACCAGCGGCACCCCGACGTCCGAGGCGAGCGCGCTGATCGCCGCCGACACCGAGGACTCGGTGACCACCAGGCGCTGGGCGGCGCCGCGCACCGAGCCGGCCTCGGCCAGCTCGACGAGCGCGCGCAGCCGCGCGTTGGTGGTCATCCCGGTAGCGTCCCGGAACCGGTGTCGCCGGCGGTACCCCCTTCCTCCTCCGGGTCCGGGTCGAACACCCGGCTGGCGAGCAGGTCGGCGCTCTCGATCGTGGTCAGCGCGGCCCGGTCAACCCTCGGGTCGGCGCCGTCGACCAGCCGGCGCGCCTGCCGCAGCCGCGCCCGTTCGACGGCGTTGCGGACGCTGCGCGCACCGGCGAAGCGCGGCTGGGCCATCCGGCGCTCCAGGTAGTCGCGCAACACCGGCCGGGCCGACCCCGCGAAGGCGTAGCCCAGCTCCCCGGCCATCCGGTCGGCGATCTCCTCCAGCTCGTCGGCCGTGTAGGCGGGGAACGTGATGTGGTGCGCGATCCGCGAGCTCATCCCGGGGTTGCTCCGGAAGAACACGTCCATCTCCGCCGCGTACCCGGCGAGGATGACCACGACGTCGTCGCGGTGGCTCTCCATCACCTGCAGCAGTATCTCGATGGCCTCGCTGCCGTAGTCCCGCTCGTTGTCCGCCTTGTGCAGGTAGTAGGCCTCGTCGATGAACAGCACCCCGCCCATCGCGCGCTTCAGCACGTCCCTGGTCTTGGGCGCGGTGTGCCCCACGTACTGCCCGACGAGGTCGTCGCGGGTGACGGTGACGAGGTGGCCCCGGCGCAGGTAGCCCAGCCGGTGCAGCATCCCGGCCATCCGCAGCGCGACCGTGGTCTTGCCGGTGCCCGGGTCCCCGGTGAAGCACATGTGCAGGTTCGGGGCCGCCGCCTCGATGCCGAACCGGGCTCTGGTCCGGTCGATCAGCAGCAGCGCGGCGATCTCGGCGATGCGCGCCTTGACCGGGGCCAGCCCGACCAGCTCGGCGTCGAGCGCGTCCAGCACCCCGTCGATCCCGGCGGCGCCGCGCTCGGCGGCGAGGTCGACGACGGCGTCGGAACGCAGTGGCCCCGTCCCGTCGGTGGCCGGGTCGGTGGCTCCGTCGGTGGCTCCGTCGGTGGCCGGGTCGGTGGCCGGGTCTCGGGTGGTGCCCGGCATGGCGAACCCACGCCGCGCGGCGCCGTCCACGGTCAACGCGAGTACCGCTCGCCCTGCGGGCGCTCGGTCGCGTAGCTCGTCGTGGTGTAGCCGATCCTGCGGTCCGCGCCCTCGGCCCGGTCCAGCCGGAAGCCGGGTTCGGGGCTCGGCCGCTGCACGATGAACGACAGCGCCGTGGTCTGCCGCCCGAGGGAGGCGTCGTAGGCGTTCAGCTTCACGTAGCTGTCCGGGTGCGCGACGCGGCAGGCGTCGACCTCGAGCATCACCCCGGCCGGATCGGCCAGGTCGAACATCGGCAGCCCCCACATCTCCCAGTAGGTGTTGCGCGGGTGCGGGTCGTCGGTGTACTCCACCGAGAGTGGCCAGCCCCGGCCGAGGCAGTACCCGATCTGAGCGGTGATCTCGCTGTCGGTCAGGTCGGGGAGGTGGGAGAAGGTGCCCTGGGTGATCCGCATCGATCGCTCCTAGATTCCGGTGGGCGTGGCGACCACGTCCGGGGTGTCCGTGGCGGCGTAGTCGAAGGTGATGTCGCCCCAGGTGTCGAGCGCGACGTCGAGCTCGCGGCAGTGCTGGGCCGCCTTCTTGAGGATCTCCGGACCCTCGGCCACCACGTCCCGCCCCTCGTTGCGGGCCTTGATAATCGCTTCGACGGCGACCCGGTTGGCGCTCGCCCCCGCGGCGATGCCCATCGGGTGGCCGATGGTGCCGCCGCCGAACTGCAGGACGACGTCCTCGCCGAGGTGGTCCAGCAGCTGGTGCATCTGGCCGGCGTGGATCCCCCCGGAGGCCACCGGCATGACCCCGGGCAGGGACGCCCAGTCCTGGTCGAAGTACAGGCCCTTCACCGGGTCGGCGCCCACGTGGTCGAGCCGCAGCGTGTCGTAGAAGCCGGCGACGATGTCCGGGTCGCCCTCCAGCTTGCCGACCACGGTGCCGGCGTGGATGTGGTCCACCCCGGCCAGCCGCATCCACTTGGCGATCACCCGGAAGCTCACCCCGTGGGTCTTCTGCCGGGTGTAGGTGCCGTGCCCGGCGCGGTGCAGGTGCAGCAGCACGCCGTTGGCCCGCGACCACGCGCTCATCGACTGGATCGCGGTGTAGCCGACCGTCAGGTCGATCATCACGATGACGCTGCCGAGCTCCCTCGCGAACTCCGCCCGCTCGTACATCTGCTCCATCGTCGCGGCGGTGACGTTGAGGTAGTGGCCCTTGATCTCGCCGGTCGCTGCCTGCGCGCGGTTCACCGCCTCCATGCAGAACAGGTAGCGGTCCCGCCAGCGCATGAACGGCTGGGAGTTGATGTTCTCGTCGTCCTTGGTGAAGTCCAGGCCACCGCGCAGCGCCTCGTAGACCACCCGGCCGTAGTTCCGCGCGGACAGCCCCAGCTTCGGCTTCGTCGTCGCGCCGAGCAGCGGCCGGCCGTACTTGCCCAGGTACTCCCGCTCCATCACGATCCCGTGCGGCGGGCCGGCGAACGTCTTGATGTAGGGCACCGGGATCCGCATGTCCTCCAGGCGCAGCGCGCGCAGCGCCTTGAAGCCGAAGACGTTGCCGATGATCGAGCTCGTCAGGTTCGCGATCGAGCCCTCCTCGAACAGGTCGAGGTCGTAGGCGATCCAGGCGATGTACTGGCCCGGGGTGGCCGGCACGGCCTCGACCCGGTAGCACTTGGCCTGGTAGTGCTCGTGCGCGGTGAGCCGGTCGGTCCAGACGACCGTCCAGGTCGCGGTGCTCGACTCCCCCGCGACCGCCGCGCCGGCCTCCTCCGGCGGCACCCCCTCCTGCGGGGTGATGCGGAAGGCGCACAGCACGTCGCTGTCCTTCGGGACGTAGTCCGGCTGCCAGTAACCCATCTCGGCGTAGGGGATGACACCAGCGTTCCAGCGATCCGACATGCACCGAGCATGGCCGCTCGATGTATGGACAATCAATCAAGTCTTTCCGGTTAACACTTCGGATTTTCCCGAATTCAGGGCAGCGGTCCGCCGACACTTGGATGAATGGTTGATGGTCGGCGGTGGACTTCCGATGGACGGCGGCGGGATTCGCGCCCACCGTGGGGCGGTGCCGGTTCCCCGGCCACTGGCGACGGGACAGATCCGATGGATGAGTACCCGGGCCACACACCGTGAACGCCGAGGACACGGCGGTGCTGGCCGGTGCGGCGTTCGCGATGTGCGAGCCGGACGTCAGCCACGCCCAGCTGACGGTGACCGTCGAGCGCGGGGCCTGGTTGGCCGCGCTGGGCTGGGCGCGCGACGAGCTGGGCTGCTCGTTCCTCGGCTTCCTGCGCGGTGCCGACGAGCCGGACGCCGACCCGGCCGCAATCATGGTGGTGGCGCACCTGCACACCCCCTCAGGGCGCCACCACCTGCTCCTGCGCACGCTGGTCCCCGCCGCCGACCCCCGGCTGCCGACCGCCACCGGCCTGTTCGGCGGCGCACACCGGCACGAGCGCGAGGTCCACGAGATGGTCGGCCTGTCGTTCACCGGCCACCCGCACCTCGATGCCCTGCCGCTCAGGGTCTAGCCACACCGATCTCCGACGGGCAGGGCGCGAGGGCCGATGCCGGTCGTCGACATCGGCCCTCGGCCCATCGGCGGGCAGCACCCGTTCCGGGTCCTGCCCGCCGGTCGGACGACCGGTCAGCCGGCGGGCACAGCCGGACGATCGGCCGGTGGCGCCGGCCGGTCGGCCGGTGGCGTGGGCGTGTGCGCACCATCCTTGTCCACGTGGTGCCGGGCGAGCGGCACTAGCGCACCGAAGACCAGCACGCCGAACACCGCGAGCACGACGGCGGTGTAGCCGGGCAGGGCCGGCTGGGTGAGCAGCACGAACGCCGGGATGGCCGCGGTCACCCAGGCCTGGATCACCGTGACCAGTCCGGTGTACCGAGCGAGCGACTCGCGCTTGAGCCCGAGCAGCACGAAGAACAGAGTCCAGAGGAACGCCCAGTAGAGCCAGATGACCCCGAACGCGGGGTCCCCGGCGAGGGTGAAGTTCGCCCACGAGTAACCCAGCGCGCAGATCGCGACGAACAGCGAGAAGTAGCCGACCCCCGTGCTGTCCAGGCCGGCAAGCAACCCGATGCCGACGTAGAGGTAGGTGAAGCCGAAGAGGTAGAGGCCCGACGCGGCGAGGATCTTGGTGGAGTCGCCGTTCGCCACGAAGATCAGATACGTCGGGGTGACCACCTGCAGCGCCCCGACGAAGAGATTGATCGGAGCGGCCGCCTTACCCTCGACCAGTCCGAGCAGCATGAGGCCGTTGACGAACAACACGGCACCGACGTACAGCAGTCCTACAGTTCCCATTTCCAGTAGCTCCTTGGGTGGCCGTGGCGGGCGGTGGGTGGGCGACCCCGTTGGTCGCCCACCCGCCGCCTCGCGGGGTGGCGGCGCGGACTCAGCCGGCCGCTCTGGGCACCGACGTGCCGGATTCGATCTGGTGCGGGCCGTCCTTACCGGGACGGACGTTGAAGTCGAATATCTCCGTGGGGATGTAGACCGTCGAGCAGGAGTTGGGGATGTCCACGACGCCGGACAGCCGGCCCTCGATCGGTGCCGCGCCCAGGATCATGTAGGCCTGGATGTCGGAGTACCCGAACTTCTGCAGGTAGTCGATGGCGTGCAGGCAGGCCCGCTGGTAGGACAGGTGCGAGTCGAGGTAGCGCTGCTCGCCGCCGAGGGTCACCGACGTCCCGGAGAACGCCAGCCACTCGCTGTACTGCGGATCGGTCCGGCCCGGCATGAACACCGCGTTCTCGGACACCCCGTACAGGTCCATCCCGTTCTCGATCACGTCGACGTGCAGGTCCATGAACCCGCCCATCTCGATCGCTCCGCAGAAGGTGATCTCGCCGTCGCCCTGGGAGAAGTGCAGGTCACCCATGGACAGCTTGGCGCCCTCCACGAACACCGGGTAGAAGATGCGGGAGCCCTTGGTCAGGTTCTTGATGTCCTGGTTGCCGCCGTTCTCCCTCGGCGGAGCCGTGCGGGCGGCCTCGCCGGCCACCCGGTCGAACTCGTCACCGGTCAGGTTGCCGAGGATCGCGGAGTCCGGCAGCGGTGGCAGCGCCAGCGGCGGCACCCGGTTCGGGTCGGTGGCGATCAGGTTGCCCTCGCGGGTGTTCCACTGCCGCAGCAGCTGCGCGGACGGGGCGGTGCCCATCAGGCCGGGGTGCACGATGCCGGTGAACGACACGTGCGGCACGTGCCGCGAGGTGGCCACGCCGCCCTGGAAGTCCCAGATCACCTTGTAGGCGTCGGGGAACTGCTCGGTGAGGAAGCCGCCGCCGTTGCGGGTGGCGAACACGCCCGTGTAGCCCCAGCCCTGGCCGGCGAGCGGACCGGAATCCTCCTGCGGGATCGGGCCGACGTCCAGGATGTCGACGATGAGCAGGTCACCCGGCTTCGCGCCCTGCACGGCGATCGGCCCGGACAGCACGTGCACGCCGGCCAGCGGCGCGTTCAGGATGTCGTCGGCGGAGTCGTTGTTGTGGATGGCTCCGTCGAACCACTCGCGGCAGTGCACCCGGAACGAGTCGCCCGGCTTGACCTGTACCAGCGCCGGGATGTCCGGGTGCCACCGGTTGTGCCCGACGATCCGCTGCTCGGAGAACCGCTTCTGCGAGTCGAGCGGGAAGACGACCTCGGGCATGGAGACCACACTCCTTCGTGTGTATGCGAACGGGACGCCAGCCGGCGCCACGTGACCTGCCGGGTCCGGCAGCCGCGTCGAGCGAGCAGGCCTTCAGGGTCTGGGGAGGCCACGTAGTGCCGGGTTCGTCAGCCGGTTCGGGACCCGGGTGGCGGTGCGCGGGGGCGGACCCGCGACCACCTCGGGTTCGGACCTGCTCTTCTCCGCCCGCTCGATCGCGCCCACGACCGAGGCCGGGGTCCGCCCGAGAAAGGGCGGAGAGAAGACCCGGGCAGAGTCGTCGGCACACCGAGGACACCGGCACCGCGCGGTGGCCTCGCCGATCGGACGGCGTACCTCGAACACCCCGTGCTCGGCACACCGGTACTGGTAGAGGGCCACGCGTGCCACCTCCGCTGAGCGTCCTTGCCCGGTGCACCCCATCCTCTTGCGCGTCCCGCTACCTGTATCGGGCCGAAATACCCGCCGTTCGACGCCGAAAGGCCCTGGGTCGCCGCCGGTGGTCCCACCGCTTCCCCGGCACCCGATCCGCTGCCCGGACGGCCCCCGGCCTGGTGGAGGTCCGGCCGGGCCGACCCGCGACACGCCGGGGCACCGAACGGGACGGGTCCCTGTGCCCCGGGGGCCAGGGTCCATCGGCAGATGGCGCTCCCGGCGGGTCGCGGCCATGGTTGAGGGACGCCGGGCCGGGTGGGTCCGGCCCGAGGGGCGGCCGGTGCCGACGTGACTGCTGGCGGGTTGGTGGACCTCGACCGGGAGGAGTGCTTCCGGCTGCTCGGTCGGGGGATGGTCGGCCGGGTGGCGTTCACCGACCGCGCGATGCCGGCCGTGCAACCGGTCACCTACCTGCTGGCCGGGGAGGAGATCGTCTTCCGGATCGGGGGCGGTAGCCCGTTGGCCGCGTCGGTCCGGCACACGGTCGTGGCGTTCCAGGTGGACGAGATCGACACCGAGTGCCGGTCGGGCTGGACGGTATGCGGGATCGGGGAGACGTCCCACGTAGTGGATCCGGCCCGCCTCGCCGCATTGGCCGGCCGTCGGCTCGACTGGTGGGTCACCGGCAGTGACTCACGGGTCATCTCGGTCCGGCTGCGGCTGGTCACCGGGCGGCGACTCGGCGGTTCGGCGTAGCCCGGGCGTCCTGTTGGCTCCGGATGCGCGACGAATCCGCTGGCCAGGGGCTAGCCGGTCACTGTCACCCAGGGTAACGTCCGGGGTCTTGGGGGCATCGCCGTCCTCGCGGGGCCGACGGGCAACGGCCCCCGGCCGGCGGTGATGTCGTGCGAGCCGGGGTAGTCGCGGGGATCGGTCGTCACGGTGACGACCGGTGACCGACCGCCCGACCCGCCGCAGTGTCACCGCCGCAGTGCAGAGCTGGACTCGCAGACCCGCCGTGCGATCCGTCACCGGGCCGTGGGTGATCAGCCAGATGAACGACCGGGGTGCACCGCCGACCGACGTCGAGCCGGTCGCGCTGACCTTCCCGGATCTGCCCCGCCTGGAGCTGGATCAGCTGTTGACTCAGCTGGTCGAGCGGGCCGGCGGGGTGATGGCCGCGCAGGGACGGCTTCGTGGCTTGTTGCGGGCGAACCAGACGATCATCGGCGACATGACGCTGCCGACCGTGCTGCGCCGGATCGTCGAGGCGGCGCGGGAGCTGGTCGGTGCCCGCTACGCCGCGCTGGGGGTGCTGGCCCCCGACACGGGCCTGGCGGAGTTCATCCACCTGGGCATGTCCGGGGCCGCGGTGGCCGAGATCGGGCACCTGCCGCAGGGCAAGGGGCTGCTCGGCGCGGTCATCGACGACGCCCGCCCGATCCGGCTGCACGACCTCACCCGGGACTCCCGCTCCAGCGGCTTCCCGACCGGGCATCCGCCGATGGGCAGCTTCCTGGGCGTGCCGATCCGCATCCGCGACGAGGTGTTCGGCAACCTGTACCTCGCCGAGAGCGGCCGGGGCCGGTTCAGCACCGAGGATGAGGAGCTCACCAGGGCGTTGGCCGCCACGGCGGCGGTGGCGATCGACAACGCCCGGCACTACGAGGTGGCCCGCCGCCGGGGCGAGTGGCTGGCCGCGACCGCCGACATCACCCGGCGGATGCTCGCCGCGCGGACCGAGCGGCCCCTGCGCCTGGTCGCCGAACGCAGCCGCGAGCTGGCCGACGCCGACCTGGTGGCCGTGCTGCTCCCGGACGCGGACAGCCGGGACGAGCTGCGGGTGGAGGTCGCCGTGGGCGGCCCCGGGGCGGAGGACGCGGCCGCGCGACTCACCGGTCACCGGGTACCGGTCGCGACCTCGATCAGCGGCCACGTCTTCACCGAGGGTGAGCCGCTGCGGGTGACCGACCCCCGGAGATGGCCGGACCGCGACCCCACCGACGGCGGGGACGGCGGTAGCGGGATCGGCGCCGGCCTCGACACGGACCTCGACACCGGCCTCGACACCGGTCCGGTGCTGCTGGTCCCGCTGATGGGCTCGCAGGGCACCAACGGCGTGCTGACCGTCGCCCGGTCGGCCGGCCGCCCGTCGTTCTCGACCGAGGACCTGGACATGGCGGTGGGCTTCGCCGGCCAGGCCTGGGTGGCGTTGGAGCTGGCCGAGGCGCGCGCCGAGCAGGAACGCGCCGGGATGCTGGACGAGCGGGAGCGCATCGCGGCCGACCTGCACGACCACGTCATCCAGCGGCTGTTCGGCTCCGGGTTGTCGTTGCAGGGCGTGGCCGCCCGGCTGGCGCCCGGACCCGGCCGGGACCGGGTGCTCGGCGTGATCGGTGACCTCGACGACACGATCGCGCAGATCCGCACCAGGATCTTCGCCCTGCGCCAGGACGCCGGCGACGGGGACAACGGGCTGCGGGCGCAGATCCTGGATGTGATCACCGAGGTCGCCCCGGGGCTCGGCTTCACGCCGGTGCTGCGCTTCACCGGGCCCATCGACACCCTGCTGCCGCCGGGCGGCGACCGCGGCGGCGCGGTGCTCATCGACGATCTGGTGGCGGTGCTGCGTGAGGCGTTGAGCAACGTCGCCCGGCACGCGCGCGCCGCCCGGGTCGAGGTCGACCTGGTGGCCGGCGGGCCGGGCGCCGAGAGCGTCACCCGCTCCGCGCGACCCGACGGTCGGGCGGACCGGACGACCGTGACCCTACGCGTCACCGACGACGGCGTCGGTGTCGGGCAGACCGCGCGCCGCAGCGGACTGGCCAACCTCCGCCGCCGCGCCGAGCGGCACGGCGGCACCCTGACCCTGGCTCCCCGCCGCCCCCGAGGCACCTGCCTCACCTGGGCCGTACCCATCAGCTGAGCAGCGGACAGGAGACGTCGTGACGATATCGGTGTTCATGCTCGACGATCACGAGATCGTCCGCAGGGGGATCGCCCAGCTGCTGGAGCCCGAGGACGACATCGTGCTGGTCGGCGAGGCGAGCTCGGCCGGCCAGGCCGAGGTCCGGATACCGGCCCTGCGGCCGGATGTGGCCATCCTCGACGTGCGGCTGCCGGACGGTGACGGGGTGACCGTCTGCCGGGAGATCTGCTCCGCGATGACCCCGCCGCCGGCCTGCCTGATGCTGACCTCCTACTCCGACGACGAGGCGCTGTTCGGTGCGATCATGGCCGGCGCGTCGGGTTACCTGCTCAAGCGGGTGGCGGGCGTCGACCTGGTCGGTGCGGTGCGCGCCGTGGCCGCGGGCGGCTCGATGCTCGACCCGAGAGCGACGGCCGCGGTGCTGCAGCGGCTGCGCTCGAGCGAGCGGCCGGCCGATCCCCGGTACGGGTCGCTGAGCCCGCAGGAGCGCCGGATCCTCCAGCTGATCGCCGACGGGCTCACCAACCGGCAGATCGGCGCCGAGCTGCACCTGGCGGAGAAGACGGTGAAGAACTACGTCTCCTCGATGCTGCACAAGCTGGGGTTCGCGCGGCGCACCGAGGCCGCGGTCTACGCCGCCGGGCGGCGGGCGGCGGGCACTCCGGGCGCCGCCGCGCGGGGCCGCTGAGTCCGGCGCACGGACGTCCCGGATCCCCGGCCCGACGTCCCGGCCCGACGTCCCGGCCCGACGTCCCGGAGCGCCGGACGTCAGCCGCCGGCCTGGGCCGGACCGGTCCTCGACCCGGGCCGCGCCGGCTGCCCCCGGGTGAGCAGCACGAACGCCAGCAGCGCCGCGACGGACAGCCCGCACATCAGCGCGGCCATCGGCACCGCCGACCCGCCACCGGCCGCACCGACCAGCGGGGCCGCCACCGCACCGAACAGGAACTGCAGCACGCCGAGCAGGGCCGACGCGCTGCCCGCCTGCCCCGGGCGACCGGACATGGCCAGCGCGGTGGAGTTGGGCAGCACCAGCCCGACGCTGGACACCACCGCGAACAGCCCCACCAGCACCACCGGCAGCCCGGCCCCGAGCAGCGTGCCGACCAGCAGCTCCACCCCGCCGAGCACCGCCAGCCCCAGCCCGGCGGCCAGCAGCGCGCGGGTGCCGAACCGGCGCAGCAGCACCCGGTTGGTCTGGCCGAGGGCCATGATGCCCAGCGCGTTGGCGCCGAAGGCGATGCCGAACTGCTGCGGGCTGAGCTGGTAGATCTGCTGCAGCACGAACGGCGAGCCGGCGATGTAGCTGAACATCGCGGCGAACACCAGCCCGGCGGCCAGCGCGTAGCCGACGAACCGGCGGTCGCCGACCAGGTCGGCGAACGCCCGGCCGGTGGCCCGCAGCCCGCCGGAGACCCGCTCCGCGGCGGGCAGCGTCTCCGGCAGCCCGAAGCCGCTGGCCAGCAGCAGCACCAGCCCGTACCCGGCCAGGATCAGGAACAGCCCCTGCCAGGGCACCACCCGCATCAGCTGGCTGCCGAGCAGCGGGGCCAGGATCGGCGCCAGCCCGTTGACCAGCATCAGCAGCGACATGAACCGGGCCATCTCGACCCCGGAGTACAGGTCGCGCACCACCGCGCGGGCGATCACCAGCCCGGCCGCGCCGGCCAGCCCCTGCAGCAGCCGCAGCCCGGTGAGCAGGCCGGCGTACGGGGCGAGCGCGCAGCCCACCGACGCGGCGACGTACACGGCCAGCCCGACCAGCAGCGGCCGGCGCCTGCCCAGCGCGTCGCTGTACGGGCCGGCCAGCAGCTGCCCCAGCGCCAGCCCGGCCAGGCAGGCGGTCCGGGTGAGCTGGGCCTCCGCCTCGCCGATGCGGAAGTACTCGGTCAGCCGGGGCAGCGCGGGCAGGTAGAGGTCGATCGACATCGGCGCGAACGCGGTCAGCGAGCCGAGGACGACCGCCATCCACACCCGCCGGGTGGGCGGCGCGGACGGCGGCGCGGACGCCGCGGCACCCGGGCCGTCCGGCATCAGCGATTGGTCCCGATCTTCGGCAGGAACCGCCCGGTCCGTTCCTGGTACTCGGCGTAGTCCCGGCCGAACAGCCCGGCCAGGTCGGGCTCGCGGACCGCGCGCACCTGGATCTGCACGGCGACCACGATCAGCACGGTCGCCATCACCGCCATCAGCGTCGGCACCATCAGCATGGTGCCGGCCATGGCCACCACCATGCCGAGGAAGCCGGGGTTGCGGATCCGGGAGAACAGCCCGCCGGTGTGCAGCCGGGGTCCGGCGCCCGGCTTGCGGCGAGCCCGGCGGACCGCGCCGAGCTCCACCTGCTCGGCCAGCAGCAGCGCCACGCCGAGCAGCATCACCGTGGCACCGACGACCACCCCGCCGGGGTTGGACAGCAGCGGGATCGGCTGCAGCACGTCGGCGGCCACCAGCAGCGGGGCGGCCAGCCCGAGCACCCAGGCCAGCGCGAGCAGCCACCCGGCCACCCGGCTGATCCGGCGCACGGTGCGCGGCGCGGGGTACGGCCCCGGCCCCTGCCCGTGCGGGCTGAGCCGGGTGCGCGCGTGCACCAGCCAGCTGCCGAGGATCCCCACCAGCCCGATGCCCAGCGCGATCCAGCCGGCCAGGTGGTGGTTCAGCACGGTCGCCAGCAGCACCGACGGGCTGACGCGAGCGAACTGGGCGGCCGCGTCGACCGTCAGCGAGCAGCCGAACAGCAGGAACAGCGTGGCCGCACCGAAGCGCACCAACCGCTCGGGCAGCTGCTTGCCGAGCAGCCGGCCGACCAGGATGGCCAGCGCATCGGCGGCGACCATACCCACGGTGGACCCCAACCAGGTACCGAACCAGCCGTGCTGGCTGGCCAGGGTGATCGTGGCGAGCATCGTCTTGTCGCCCAGCTCGGCGAGCAGGAAGGCCACCGAGGCGGCGACGACCGCCGAGCCCACGGACCGGTTGGCGCGCGAGCTCTCGTCCGGGGACAGCTCGTCGCCGCGCACCGTCCAGGCGGCGAAGCCGAGGAAGGCCAGGCCCGCGGCCAGCAGCACCCACTCGATGGGCAGGGCGGAACCGAGCCCGTAGCCGATCGCCACCGACACCGCGTGCACCACCGAGGTGGCCACCGTGATGCCCACGAGAACCGGGAGCACCCGGTACCGGGTGGCGAAGGTCAGGGCCATGAGCTGGGACTTGTCACCCAGCTCGGCCAGAAAGATGACACCGAAGCTCAGCAGCGTCGCCGGAAGCCAGCCGCTCATCGAATACCCGCCCCCGATCCGCACCGGACCGGAGGATTTCGAGACTCCGACCCGGCTGTGTAGTGCCGAATCGAAGGTCTCGCTCGCCTCGGGGTGGAGGCCGCACGGCCGGGCAGCCACGGGGCCACCAGTATGTCGACCGCGACGTTGGGAGCTACTCCCCTTCGTTGCATCATCATCGTAACAGCCGGCACCCCCCGCCGCCGGGGTGGCGCCGGGTGCCCGCTGTGACGAGGCTGAGCGTCGCTACTCGAACCGCAGCGCCTCGATCGGCCGCAGCCCGGCGGCACGGTTCGCCGGGTACCCGCCGGCGACCAGCCCGATCACCAGGCTCACCCCGAAGGCCAGCAGCACCGGCAGCGCGGTCACGATCGGCGGCGGGAAGGAGGGCACGAAGTGGGGCAGCACCAGCCCCCCGCCGACGGCGAGCGAGACGCCGAGCGCCACCCCGATCAGCCCGCCCAACCCGGTGAGCAGCACCGCCTCGGTGAGGAACTGCTTGAGGATCGCCCGCCTCGGTGCCCCGATCGCCTTGCGGATGCCGATCTCCCTGGTGCGCTCGGTCACCGCCACCAGCATGATGTTGGCCACCCCGATGCCGCCCACGACCAGCGAGATGGCCGCCACCGCCGCCGTGAAGATGGTGAGGAAGGTGATGAACTGGGAGCGCTGGTCGATCAGGTTCTGGAACGCGCGGATGTTGTAGTCGCGGTCGGTCGGTGACCTGACGAAGTGCCGCGCGTCCAGCACCGCCTGCAGCTGCGCGGTGGCTCGCTTGACTGTGTTCACGCTGGTCGACTTGACGATGAGCTGGCTGACCTGGTTCGCGTTGCCCACCAGGTAGGCGCGCGCCGCGCCGAACGGCACGATCACCACGTTGTCGTTCTGGCCGTCCGCGCCGAGCACCCCGACGACCTTGAAGTTGGTGTGGTTGAGCCGGATCGTCTTGCCGATCAGCCCGGCAGCGTTGACCCCGTCGCCGAACAGGTAGGCCGCCGCCTGCTGGCCGATCAGCACGTCGCGGCCGTTGCCCTCCACCTGCGCCTCGGTGAACCAGTTGCCCACGGCCACGGTGCGGGCGCTGATGTCCAGGTAGTTGTAGGTCGCGCCGACCATCTGGGCCTTCTCGGTGGCCTGCCCGGCGGTGATGGACACGTTGCCGGTCATGCTCGGGGTCACCGAGGCGATGTCCGGCGTGCGGGAGGTGTTCTGCAGCGCCGCGACGTCCTGGTCGGTGATCGGCCGGGCCACCCCGCCGCCGGGAACGGTGCCGGTGGCCGGGGAGACCGTGATCTGGTTGGCCAACCGGCTGAACTGCGCGTCGAACCCGGCCCGAACCCCGTTGCCCAGCGCCACCAGGACGATCACCGCGGCGACCCCGATGATGATGCCCAGGGTGGTGAGCAACGAGCGCAGCCGGTTGCTGCGGAGGCTGCGCAGTGCGACCACGAAGGTCTCACGGAGAGTCATGACAGAGGTTCCGATCACCCGATAGCGCGACTGCGAACGCGCTGAACGTAGTGAGCGTGACCTCGGCGAACAACTGACCGACGGACTCTCTCAGCAGACCGATAGCTTCGGACCTCGGCTAGCGCGGCAACCTGTGCGGATACTGTGCGTCAGCCATGGACACCCGGGACGGGCGCTCCGCCGGGCCCGGGCCACCCCGACGGGTGACCCGAGCCGACCACCGCGAGGGGCTACCGCGACCGGGGGTCGAGGCCCGCGCGGCGCAGGGCGTCGGCCATGGCACCGCTCGGCGCGGGCCGCGTGCCGTGGGCGCCCTGGCCCCTGCCACCCTGGCCGCCCTTGCCTCGGCCACCCTGGCGGTCGCGCTGGCCGGCCTGCCCGCCCTGCTGGCCGCCGCCCTCGCCACCGGCTGGGCCGCCGCCCTGCTGACCACCGCCCTGCTGACCACCCCGGCGGTCGGCGCGCCGCGCGTCCTGCCGGCCGCCGCGGCCCCGGCCGCCGCCCCGGTCGTCGCGGTCCTCCCGGCGCGGGCCACCGTCCCGGCGGCGCGGGGCCGACGGGTCCTCGTCCAGCCGCAGGGTCAGCGAGATCCGCTTGCGGTCGACATCCACCTCGCGCACCTTGACCCGCACGATGTCGCCCGGCTTGGCGATCTCCCGGGGGTCGGAGACGAACTTGTCGGACATCGCCGAGACGTGCACCAGCCCGTCCTGGTGGACCCCGACGTCGACGAACGCGCCGAACGCGGCCACGTTGGTGACCACGCCCTCCAGCACCATGCCCCGCGTCAGGTCGGACAGCTTCTCCACGCCCTCGGCGAAGCTCGCGGTCCTGAACGCCGGTCGCGGGTCGCGGCCCGGTTTCTCCAGCTCGGCGAGGATGTCGGTGACCGTGGGCAGCCCGAACTTGTCGTCGGTGAAGTCGTCGGGGCGCAGCGCGCGCAGGCTCCTGGTGTTGCCGATCAGCGCGGGCAGCTCGGCGCCCACCGAGGCCAGGATGCGGCGCACCACCGGGTAGGACTCGGGGTGCACGGCCGAGGCGTCCAGCGGGTCGTCGCCGCCGGGGATGCGCAGGAAGCCGGCGCACTGCTCGAAGGCCTTCGGGCCTAGCCGGGGCACGTCGGTCAGCGCGGTCCGGGTGCGGAACGGCCCGTGCGCGTCGCGGTGGCCGACGATGCCGGTGGCCAGGCCCTCGGTGATCCCGGAGACCCGGCGCAGCAGCGGGGCCGACGCGGTGTTCACGTCCACCCCGACGGCGTTCACGCAGTCCTCCACCACCGCGTCCAGCGAGCGGGACAGCTGCTGGTCGGAGACGTCGTGCTGGTACTGGCCCACCCCGATGGACTTGGGGTCGATCTTCACCAGCTCGGCCAGCGGGTCCTGCAGCCGCCGCGCGATCGACACCGCGCCGCGCAGCGAGACGTCCATCCCGGGCAGCTCGGCGGAGGCGTACGCGGACGCCGAGTACACCGACGCGCCGGCCTCGGAGACCATCACCTTGGTCAGCGTCTGTCCGGTCGTGGCGGCGACCAGCTCACCGGCCAGCTTGTCGGTCTCCCGGGACGCGGTGCCGTTGCCGATGGCGATCAGGTCGACGTGGTGTTCGGCGGCGAGCCTCGCCAGGGTGGCCAGCGAGGCGTCCCACTGCTTGCGCGGCTCGTGCGGGTAGATCGTGTCGGTGGCCACCACCTTGCCGGTGCCGTCCACCACCGCCACCTTCACCCCGGTGCGCAGCCCCGGGTCCAGCCCCATGGTGGCCCGGGTGCCGGCCGGCGCGGCGAGCAGCAGGTCACGCAGGTTGGCGGCGAACACCCCGACGGCACCCTCCTCGGCGGCCTGCCACAGCCGCGCGCGCACGTCGATGCCCAGGTGCACCTGGATGCGGGTGCGCCAGGCCCAGCGCACCGTGTCGGACAGCCACCTGTCCGCCGGGCGACCCCGGTCGGCGACGCCGAACCGGGCGGCGATGCTGCGCTCGAAGCTGGACGGGCCGTCCTCGGCCGGCGGCTCGGGCTCCAGGACGAGATCGAGCATCTCCTCCTTCTCGCCGCGGAACATGGCCAGGATCCGGTGCGACGGGAGCTTCGGGAACGGCTCGGAGAAGTCGAAGTAGTCGGCGAACTTCGCCCCGGCCTGCTCCCTGCCCCCCTTGACGGCGGCGATCAGCCGGCCCGAGGTCCACATCCGCTCGCGCAGCTCGCCGATCAGGTCGGCGTCCTCGCCGAACCGCTCGGCCAGGATCGACCGGGCGCCCTCCAGCGCGGCGGCGGCGTCGGCGACGGCCTCCCCGAGGTAGCCCCCGGCCACGGTCGCCGGGTCCTGGGTGGGGTCGGCCAGCAGCGTCTCGGCCAGCGGTTCGAGGCCGTTCTCCCTGGCGATCTGCGCCTTGGTGCGCCGCTTGGGCTTGTAGGGCAGGTAGATGTCCTCCAGGCGGGCCTTGGAGTCGGCCTCCAGGATGCGCGCCCTGAGCGCGTCGTCCAGCTTGCCCTGGGACTCGACGGACTCCAGCACCGCGACCCGCCGCTCCTCCAGCTCGCGCAGGTACCGCAGCCGCTCCTCCAGGGTGCGCAGCTGGGCGTCGTCCAGCGCGCCGGTCACCTCCTTGCGGTACCGGGCCACGAACGGCACCGTGGCGCCGCCGTCGAGCAGCCCCACCGCCGCGTCGACCTGGGTGGACCGCACGCCGATCTCCTCGGCGATGCGCTGGTGGATCTTCCGTGCCGTGCTCGGAGTCGCCTCACTCACCCGTCCATGGTGGCCGCCCGTCGGTCCGGCACAACCCCCGGGCGCCCGGCGGGCCGGCGGGCGGGCTCTGCTAGGCGCGCCGGACCCCCCTCCCGGGGGTCGGTCCGCGCCCGGCCTATCGTGCCCGCCTGCGGAACTCCCGGAGCGGCGGGCGACTCGAGACGGGTGAGGAGCGGTCGTGACGAACAGACGGCGGCAGGGCGTGGTCCGGCAGCGGCGGGCCGCGAAGGGCCGAGCCCGGTACCGGAACCTGCCCCACGACCAGCCCGGGCCGGGGCACGGCGGGTCCGGGGCGGACGCCGTCCCCGGGACCACCGACGCGGTGGCCATCGACGCGCTGGCCCCCGACGCGGCTGACCCTGCCGGCCCCGCGCAGGCGGGCCCGCCCCCTCCCGGGGCCGGCTGACCCCGCCCGCTCGCCTCGCGCTCGCCCCCGTCGAGGGCGATACTGGATCCGTTCCGTGATGCATTCAGATCCGGGCACGTGTGACGCCCCCGCCGATGCGGGCCGAGCACCCCGAACGACCGGGGAGAACTCCGTGACCGATGAATCCGGCGGCAACGGCCGCGACATGCTCGTCCAGCACGCCGGGGTGGTGTCCGAGCCCGCGCACACCGCGCTGCGCGCCGACATCCGCAAGCTCGGCGGGCTGCTCGGCAAGACACTCACCGAGCACGGCGGCCCACAGCTGCTGGAGCTGGTGGAACGGGTGCGCACGCTGTCCAGGGACGCCGCCGGCGGCGACGGCGCCCGGCCCGGCGGCGACGCCGAGGCGGCCACCGCCGAGCTGGACAACCTGCTCGCCGGGGTCGACCCGGGTACCGCCACCCAGCTGGCCAGGGCGTTCACCGCGTTCTTCCTGCTGGCCAACGTGGCCGAGCAGCTGCACCGGGGCCGGGAGATCGAGCAGTCGGAGGACGAGGACCCGCTGGTCGAGCTGGTGCACCGGCTGGTCGAGGAGGTCGGCGCCGACGCGCTGACCGAGCTGCTGGGCCGCGCCGAGCTGCGGCCGGTGTTCACCGCGCACCCCACCGAGGCGTCCAGGCAGTCGGTGCTGGGCACCCTGCGCAAGGTGGCCGAGGTGCTGGACCAGGGCTCCGCCGACCCGCTCGGCGAGCGGCGGCTGGCCAGGCTGGTCGACCTGCTGTGGCAGACCGACGAGATCCGCCCCGGCAAGCCCACGGTGTCCGACGAGGCCAGGGCCATCGCGTACTACCTCGAGCACCTGGGCGAGGACACCGTGCCCGAGGTGATCGAGCGGCTGGAGCTGGCCCTGGAGTCCGAGCGGCTGACCCTTCCGGCGCACGCCCGGCCGATCCAGCTGGGCAGCTGGGTGGGTGGCGACCGGGACGGCAACCCGAACGTCTCCACCGTCGCCACCATGGACGCGATGCGGCTGTACACCGACCGGGCGCTGCGCATCCACTCCACGCTGCTCGACGAGCTCGTGCAGGAGCTGGCGGTGTCCACCCGGATCGTCGGGATGTCCGAGGGGATGCGGCAGTCGCTGGCCGCTGACCGCAGGCTGCTGCCCGAGGTGCACGACCGGTACATCCGGCTCAACGCCGAGGAGCCGTACCGGCTGAAGTGCTCGTACATCCAGGCCCGACTGGCCAACACCCGGGGCCGGATCGCCGCCGGCACGCCGCACCGCCGGGGGGTGGACTACCTCGGCACCGAGCAGTACCTGGCCGACCTGGAGGTGATGGACGCCTCGCTGCGCGGGCACCTGGGCGGCCGGGTCGCCGACGGGACGCTGGCCAGGGCGCTGCGCACGGCCAAGGCGGTCGGGCTGCACCTGGCCAGCCTGGACGTGCGGGAACACGCCGACAAGCACCACGCGGCGCTGGCCGCGCTGTTCCGCGACGTCGGCGAGCAGGCCTACGACCAGCTCGACCGGGCCGAGCGCACCGTGCTGCTGTCCAAGGAGCTGCTCGGCAGGCGCCCGCTGACCGGCCGGCACGGCCCGCCGTCCGACGCGGAGTCCGTGCTCGCCGTGTTCGACACCATCCGCCAGGCCCAGGGCACGTTCGGCGAGGCGGCGGCGCACACCTACATCGTGTCGATGGCCCAGGACGCCGACGACGTGCTCGCGCTGGCCGTGCTCGCCCGCGAGGCCGGCCTGCTGCACGTGGGTGACGACGACCAGCACGGCGGCGACGCCGAGGAGGGCCACGCCAGCTGGTCGCGGGTGGACCTGGTGCCGCTGTTCGAGACGGCGGCGGAGCTGCGCAGGGCCGGCGACCTGCTGGACTCGCTGCTGTCCGACCCCGGCTACCGGCGGCTGGTGCGCGCCCGGGGCGACCTGCAGGAGGTCATGCTCGGCTACTCCGACTCCAACAAGGACGCCGGGATCACCACCTCCCAGTGGGAGATCCACAAGGCCCAGCGGCAGCTGCGCGACGTGGCCGCGACGCACCAGGTGCGGGTCCGGCTGTTCCACGGCCGGGGCGGCTCGGTCGGCCGGGGCGGCGGGCCGGCGGCCGACGCGGTGGCGGCCTCCCCGTACGGCGCGGTCGACGGCCGGATGAAGGTGACCGAGCAGGGCGAGGTGATCTCCGACAAGTACTCGCTGCCCTCGCTGGCCCGGCACAACATCACGTTGATGCTGGCCGCGACGCTGGAGAACTCGCTGCTGCACCAGACCTCGCGGGTACCCCAGCGGACGCTGGAACGCTGGGACCACGCGATGGACGTGGTCAGCGAGGCCGGGCAGAACGCCTACCGGGAGTTCGTCGGCCAGCCCCGGCTGCCGGAGTTCTTCACCACCGCCACCCCGGTCGACCAGCTGGGCGGGCTGAACGTGGGCTCCCGGCCGTCCAAGCGCCCGGGCACCGGCGCCTCGCTGGACGGGCTGCGGGCCATCCCGTGGGTGTTCGGCTGGACGCAGACCCGGATGGTGGTGCCCGGCTGGTACGGGCTGGGCAGCGGGCTGGCCGCCGCCAGGGAGGCCGGCCTCGGCGACACGCTCGCCGAGATGAAGGACTGGGCGTTCTTCCGCAACCTGCTGGGCAACGTGGAGATGACGCTGGCCAAGACCGACCTGCGGATCGCCCGCCAGTACGTCGCCGCGCTGGTCGACCCGGAGCTGCAGCCGCTGTTCGACATGATCGTCGCCGAGCACGACCGCACGGTGTCCGAGGTGCTGGCGCTGACCGGGGAGCGGCACCCGCTGGCCGACTACCCGATGCTGCGGCGCACCCTGACCGTCCGCTCGGCGTACCTGGAGCCGCTGCACCACCTGCAGGTCTCCCTGCTGGCCCGGCAGCGGGAGACCGAGGAACCCGACCCGGACCTGCGCCGGGCGCTGCTGCTCACCGTCAACGGCATCGTCGCCGGGCTGCGCAACACCGGATGAGCGGGTCCTCAACGACGGCGGCCACGACGGCGGGTCGGCCGCCGGACCTGTCCATCGCGACCCTCGGGCCGTCCCGGATCGACTCGCCGCTGGCCGGGATGCTGGACGCCTGGCGGACCACCGAGCACTACGTCTCGGAGAACGACCGGGTGCTGCTGGACGACACGGTGGCCATCGCGTCCGCGCGCGGCACCCCGGTCGACGCGCTGCCCAGCCTCGAACCGTGCGGCCCCCGGCGGAAGATCTTCTTCGACCCGTCGAAGACCCGGGCGGGCATCGTCACCTGCGGTGGCCTGTGCCCCGGGCTCAACGACGTGATCCGCGGCCTGGTGCGCAGCCTCACCTACCAGTACGGGGTGCGCCGGGTGACCGGGTTCCGCAACGGCTACCAAGGTTTCATCGCCTCGTACGCGCACGACATCGTGGAGCTCACCCCGGACGTCGTCGCCGACATCACCCACGAGGGCGGCACCGTGCTGGGCACCTCGCGCGGCCACCAGGACCCGGTGGAGATCGTGGACTGCCTGGAGCGGCTGAACATCAACGTGCTGTTCGTGGTGGGCGGCGACGGTTCGATGCGCGGCGCCATGCAGATCGCCGAGGAGGCCGCCGCCCGGGCGCTGACGATCAGCGTGGTGGGCATCCCGAAGACGATCGACAACGACATCCCGTACATCGACCAGAGCTTCGGGTTCCAGACCGCGTTCTCCCGGGCCGCCGAGTCGATCCGGGCAGTGAACACCGAGGCCACCTCGACGCCGAACGGAGTGGGCCTGGTCAAGCTGATGGGCCGGCACTCCGGATTCATCGCCGCCTACGCCGCGTTGGCCAACCACGACGCCGACCTGGTGCTGATCCCGGAGGTGCCGTTCGGGCTGGATGGCGCGGACGGGCTGCTGGAGTACCTGCGCCGCAGGGTGACCGAGCGGGGGCACGCCGTGGTGGTCGTCGCCGAGGGCGCCGGTCAGGAGCTGCTCACCGGGCCGGGCTCGGGCACCGACGCCTCTGGCAACGCCAAGCTCCGGGACATCGGCCCCTACCTGCGGGAACGCATCGATGAGCACCTCGCGGGCGCCGGGATCGCCACCAGCATCCGGTACATCGACCCCAGCTACGCGATCCGCAGCGTGCCGGCCAACGCCTACGACAAGGCCTACTGCCTGCGGCTGGCGCACCACGCGGTGCACGCCGCGATGGCCGGCCGGACCTCGATGGTGGTGGGCCGGCTGCGCCGGCGGTTCGTGCACATCCCGATGGCGGTGGCGGTGAGCAGGCGCAACCAGGTCGACCCGCACGGCGACCTGTGGATGGCGGTCCTGGAGGCGACCGGCCAGCCGATGGCGCTGGGGCGGCCGCCCGCCGAGCGCCGGGCCGGCCGGCGGCGCGGGAAGGTGGCCGCCCCGGGCTGACGGCCCTGCCGCTGACGGCCCTGCCCTTACTTCGCCGCCGCGATCAGCACGGCGGGATCGAGACGATGCTCAACGAGCTCGTGGGCGACGTCTGCCAGGCGCACGTGGTGGCCGCGCGCGTAGCGGCGCAGCAGCTCGAAGGCCACGCCCATGCTCAGCCCGGAGCGCTCGGCCAGCACCCCTTTGGCCTGCTCGATGATCACCCGGCTGGTCAATGCGCCTTGCAACTGGTTCCTGACGGTCTCGCCGCGGCGGATCGTCCGTTCCTGCAGGATGCCGATGGTGGCCACGTCGGCGAGCGCCTGTGTCAGATGCAGGTCGGCTGTGGGCAGCGGCCCGGGTGCGCGTCGGAACAGGTTCATGGCCCCGATCGATTCGTCGCGCAGCCGCAGCGGGAGCGCGTGCACCGACCGGAACGGGGTCCGCTTTCGGAGCGTGGGAACCAGCGCCGGCCATCGCGGTGTGGAGTGATCCAGGTCGGTCACGTTCACCGGCGTGGCGGTGGCGAAGCAGTCCAGGCACGGCCCCCTGGCGCGCCTGCAGCTGGAGCTGGTCGGTCAGCTCGGCGTGCTCGTTGGAGGCGGCCACCACCGTGAGCTCCCGGCGTGGCCCGGCCAGCATGATTCCCGCCGCATCCGCCTCCGACAGCTGCACGCTGACGGTGGCCAGCCGGTCCGGTAGATCGATGGGGTCGTAGTCGGCGGCCAGGGTGTCGGCCAGGGCGACGAACGCCCGGGCCACGTGGTGTTCGCGATCCGCTCCCTGTTCGCTCATTGGTGCACCATCCGCGTGTCGTCAGCTGTGGAGGGTGGTGCGGGGTGAGAGTCCCGTTCGAATCGCCGGCAACCGGTAGGCCACCGCCGAGGGCGCTTGTCCGTGGAGGACCACGATGAGATCCGCGGGGCCCG
>DASXJJ010000221.1:0-12415 GCA_036497465.1 Pseudonocardia sp.
GGGCTGGACCTGGTCGGACGGTTGCGCGCGGCGGTGTCCGGAACGAGCGGCGCGGCCGGCGACGGGGCGCGCGGCATGGCCGGCGACGCGGCGCCCCCGGCCGTCGCGGTGGTGGCCGGGCCGGGCCGGGCGCCGGTCGTCGACCCGTCCGGCGCCGACGTGGGCGGCGGGGCGTGGGCGCCCGGTGCGCCGGCCCCGGCCGGGGCCGGCGTCCCGCCGCTGCCGCCGTCCGACCCGGCGGCGCTCGCCGTCGCGTTCACCACCTCCGGCTCCACCGGGCTGCCCAAGCTCGCCGCGCACCGGGGCGCCGGGGTGCTCGCGCACGCGCTGGCCGACGCGGCCGTGCTGGGCGTCCGGGACGGGGAGACCGTGCTGTGCGCGCTGCCGCTGTCCGGCGTGTTCGGCTACAACACGGCGATGGCCGCGCTCGCCGCCGGCGGGGTGTGCCTGCTGGAGCCGGTGTTCGACGCCGACGCGGTGCTCGACGACATGGCCGCGCACCGCGTCACCCACGTGGTCGGCGGCGACGACCTCGGGCTGCGGCTGCACGAGGCCTGGACCGCCCGCCCGCGCGACCTGGGTACCTGGCGGTGGTGGGGGGTGGCCGACTTCCAGGGCCGCGTCCGCGAGCTGGCCGGGTGGGCGCGCGACGCGTTCGGCACCACGACCACCGGGGTGTACGGCTCGTCCGAGGTGTTCGCGCTCACCGCCGCCTGGCCGCCGGACGAGCCCGAGCCCGGCCGCTGGGACGGCGGCGGGCGCGTGGTGCACGCCGGCATCCAGGTGCGGGCGGCCGACCCGGCCACCGACCGCGTGCTGCCGGCCGGGGCGGACGGCGAGCTGCAGTTCCACGGGCCGAACGTGGTAGACGCCTACCTCGGCGACCCGACCGCCGCCGGCAGGGCCACCACCGATGACGGCTGGTTCCGCAGCGGCGACCTCGGCGTGGTCGTCGCGCCCGGGGTGTTCCGCTACCGGTACCGGATCGGCGACGCGCTGCGGCTGCGCGGGTTCCTGGTCGACCCGGCCGAGATCGAGCTGCGGCTGATGGCCCACCCGGGCGTGCACACCGCCAAGGTGGTCGGCGTCGACGGGCCGGACGGGGGCACCCTGGCCGTCGGCTTCGTCGTCCCCGAACCCGGCGCCGACCCCGCCCCGGGCGAGCTGCGCGACTGGTGCGCCGGCGGGCTGGCCCGGTTCAAGGTGCCCGACTCGGTGCGGGTCGTCGCGGAGATGCCCACCACCTCGGGGACGAACGGCACCAAGATCCGCACCAGCACGCTGCGCGAGTGGGCGCGGGGCGGCTGAGCGCCCCGGCCGGCGCGCGGCCGGATCCGGATGCCGGGGCCAGCCGACCCCGGCAAGGATCCGCCCGATGCGCGTGATCTTCAGGCCGCTGACGACGTACCGGCACCTGTTCCCGGTGCTGCCGCTGGCCGGTGTCCCGGCCGTCGGGCACGGAGTGGGACGCGCGTCGTTCGGCGAGCTCGGCGCGGCCATCCGCCTGCGGGTGCTCGCCTACACCGCCGAGCTCGGGGTCACCGGCGCCGGGCTGTCGTCCTTCGGCGACCCGGTGCTGGACATCTGCCCGGAGTGCTGGTGGCGGCGGGCCGACGGTCGGGGTCGAGTCGCTGGGCGAGGTCCCCGCGCACGTCCGGCTGGCCGAGCGGGTGCCGCGGGTCGACGTCCTGCCGCACGTCGACCCGGCGGTGCACCACGGCGGCAGCCGCACGCTGCTCGGCTCGTTCGCGGCCGGGGTGCCCCAGCTGCCGGCTGAGCCTCCCGGGCTGGCCGGCCGAGCCTCCCGAGCTGGCCGGCCGGGCCGGGCTCAGCCGACGCAGAACTCGTTGCCCTCCGGGTCGAGCAGCACGGTCCGGCCCCGACCGTTGCCCTCCCGGTGGGCGAGGCGGGTGGTGCGCGATCATCGGGCGGCTCCTCCTTCGGTCGTACCCCCGCGGAGGTCGTCGAGGTGGTGGCGCGTCTCGTGCAGCACCTGGCGGGCCAGCCAGCGGGCGGTCCGCTGCTCGCCCGGGCGGCGGCGGACCGGTCGATCCAGGTCGCGGGCGCGGTCCAGCTCGGCGCGCAGCCCCTCGGCGTTGCACCGCAGCTCGGTGAGCACCGCCGCCGGGGGCAGCCGGTTGTAGCCGAAGCGGCGGGCGCGCAGCTCGTTCAGCATCGGTTCCAGCGCCGGCCGGTGCTCGGTCCGGGCGCGGTGCAGCCGGACCGTGTAGACGGCGTACACGTCACGCAGGTGGCAGACGTACTCCAGCGCGGACCAGACGCCCGGTGCCGGGCGTCTGCGCAGCGCCTCCGGGCCGGCCGCGCGGGTGATGTCCCGGACGGCGGCACCGGCCAGGTCGGCCGCGGCCCCGGCGGTCTCCCGCACCTCGGCCGGCCCGATGTGCGCGTAGTGCAGGTCGCACGGCGCGCAGTGGTGATCCTCGGCGGGCCAGGCCGGGATCGGGTCGGTGTCGCTCACGTCGGACCCGCCCCGCGACGGCGGTGCGCCCGGGCGTAGGCGCGGTTGGCGCACCGGTCGGCGGCGCACCAGCGGCGGGTGCCCGGCCGGGAGGCGTCCACGAACAGGAACGCGCAGTCGGCGGCGGCGCACTCCCGCAACCGGCCGGGATCGGACCCGGTCACCACCTCGACGAAGTCACGCGCCACCTCGGCCAGCGCGGCGGCCACCGGGTACCGGGCGCCCAGGCGCGCGGTGCCGTCGGCCGCCAGTACGGGGACCCGGACGGGGTGCGCGGCGGCCGCGTTGAGCACCGTCAGCGCACCGCTGTCCAGCGGCCGGCCCGCGATCCGGTCCCCGGCGAGCCGGTGCACCGCCTCGCGCAGCCTGATCGCCGCCGCGAGCTGCACCCGGTCGACCCGGACCTCGCCGTCGAGCAGCCCGGCCTCGGCGAGCCAGCGGCCGAGGTCGCCGGGCTCGACGAGCTGCTCGACGGGGTGGCCGTGCCGCCACAGCAGCGTCGAGCACAGGTCGAGGCTCGACCGGGCCGCGCGGAACCGGAACCGGCCGCGGTCGGCCGTGCGGGGCTCCTGGGTGTCCACACCCGCAACCATAAGGGGTCTTAACCCTTACTAGAAACCCCGCTGCCCGCGGATCTGTAACATTTGGGGCGTATGTGACGAATGTGTACTTGTCGGGGTCGCGCACAACCGGGGGTCACTGATGTACGTGGTTCTGATGGTGTGTGGCTGGGGTTTGACCGCCTCGGTGATCGCCCGGGTGTGGATCGCCGGCCGGCCGGGTCGGCGCCTACCCGTGGCGCTGGCGGTCGGGCTGGTCGCCGGTCTGCTGTGGCCGGTGACCCTCTGGGCCGCACTGGGGGCCTGGCTGTACCGACGTGCCCCGCGTTCCGCGCCCGCCGGCGGCACGGCGGACGCGCTCGGCGTGCAGGCCGACGAGGCCGCCGCGCTCGCCCGGGAGGCCGAGCTGGAGCGGATGCCCGCCTCGGCGGCGTGCTGGCGCGCCGAGGCGGCGCGGCTGCTCGCGCGGCAGGCCGCCGAGGACCACCCGGCCGCGACCGGCGGCATCCTCCTCGGTTGCACCGCGGGCGCGCTCGCCACCGTCGGCCTGGTCGCGCTGGTCACCCCGGCCGTCTCCGGGCCACCCGCACCGGTCACGAGTGCCGGGGCGACCGTGAGCGCGCCGACGGTCGCCACCCCCGCCACCGCACCCCTCGCGCCTCCCCCTCGGGGGCGGTCGACGACCTACACCTACCGGGTCGAGGGCAACTACCGCGCCGGGTCCGTCGGCTACCCGGGCTCCACCGGCGACGCCCCGCGGCTCAACGGGAGCCGCACGCTCACCGGCACCGACCTGCCGTGGACACGCACCGTGCGGGCCGAGCCGAACGGCGGCGACACACTGAGCGCCCAGATCCTGAGCGGCACCGGCGACAGCGTCATCACCTGCAGCATCACCGATGACCAGGGAACCGTGGTCGCCACCCAGACCGGCCGCGGCGCCCATGCGTCCTGCTCCGTGTCCGCCCCGCGCTGAACCCCGGACGACGTCCGCCGCCCCCCAGGCGTTGCCGGGCGCCCGCCACGCGAGAGGGTAGGGGGACACGGCGACGGACGGGGACACGGTGAGTGAAGAGCAGGAGCAGGGCACCCAGGAGGCCCCGGAGCCCCAGGGCGCCGGCGGCCGCTCGAGTCGCGGGGTGTGGCTGGGCGCCGGAGCGGCGCTGCTGGTGGTGGTCGCCCTGGTGGTGATCAGCCTGGTGAGCAGCGGGGGGTCCGGCGGCGGGGGCACGCCGAGCGCCGCCGGACCGCCGGCCGCACCTGCCGCGCCGCCGGCCGCCACCCGGGTGCCCGGCGACCCGTTCGCGCTGGGCCGGCCGGACGCACCGGTGGCCATCGTGGAGTGGGCCGACTTCCAGTGCCCGTACTGCGCGCAGTACACCACCGAGACCGAGCCGGCCCTGATCGCCCAGTACGTGAACACCGGCAAGGTGCGGCTGGAGTGGCGGGACTTCCCGTTCCTCGGGCCGGAGTCGACCAAGGCGGCCGTCGCCGCCCGCGCGGCGGGCCGGCAGGGCAGGTTCTGGCAGTACCACGACGCGCTGTACGCCGAGCAGCACCCGGAGAACTCCGGCGCGGTCACCGACGCCTACCTGGTGGGCCTGGCCGGCCGGCTCAAGCTGGACACCGCACGGTTCACCGCCGACATGGCCGACCGGGCACTGGCCGCCCAGGTGTCCGCCGACAAGGCCGACGGCACCCGCCGGGGGGTCAACGGCACGCCGGCCTTCGTGGTCGACGGGGAGCTGGTGTCCGGCGCCCAGCCGCTGGCCGACTTCCAGAAGGCGATCGACGCCGCGCTGGCCCGGAGGCCCGCGACGCGGTGACCGATGTCGGCTACCTCGCCGCGCTGCTCGGTGGCGTGCTCGCCCTGCTGAGCCCGTGCAGCGCGCTGCTGCTGCCCTCGTTCTTCGCCTACGCGTTCAGCTCGACCGGGCGGCTGCTGGCCCGCACCGCGGTGTTCTACCTCGGGTTGGCGATGGCGCTGGTGCCGCTGGGTATCGGGTCGACGGCGGTCAGCGCCCTGTTCACCGGTCACCGGGAGACCCTGATCACGGTGGCCGGCTGGCTGGTCATCGGGTTCGGGGTGGCGCAGATCCTCGGCTTCGGGTTCGCGTTCGGCCCGGCGGTCCGCCTGCAGCAACGGGTCACCCGGCCGGGCAGCTGGGTGGGCGTGTTCGGCCTGGGCGCCACCTACGGGCTGGCCGGGTTCTGCTCCGGGCCGATCCTGGGCGCGGTCCTCACCATCGCGGCGGCCGGCGGCGAGCCGGTGCGCGGCGGCGCGCTGCTCGCGGTGTACGCGCTGGGCATGGCGGCACCGCTGTTCGTGCTGGCCGCGCTGTGGCAGCGGCTGGACCTGGACCGGCGGACGTGGCTGCGCGGGCGGTCGTTCCGGCTCGGTCCGCTGCACCTGCACACCACCAGCCTGGTCTCCGGGCTGCTGTTCGTGGCGATCGGCGTGCTGTTCCTGACCTTCGACGGCACCGGGGCGCTGGCCGGGATCCTCGGCCTCACGGTGAGTCCGGGCACCGAGCTGGCCGCGCAGGACGCGGTGGCCGACGCCGCCGCGCGGGTGCCCGACGTAGCGCTGCTCGGCGGGGTCGCCCTGCTGATCGTGCTGGTCGCGGTCGCCCGTGCCCGCCGGGCGGCGCGCACCGGGGAGCGGGAGGACCGCTGACCCGTCACCCGCTGCGCCTCCTCGGGGATCCGGATCGTCGAGAAGGGACATGACCGGAGGCGGCGCGGCCAACCGTCCGGAGCAGGACGGATCAGCGGAGGTCGACGGCGTGGATGAGCTCGGCGGTGTGCCGGTCGGCCGGGGTGTAGCTGGTCAGCCGCAGTTCGGAGCGCTGGCCGAACCACAGGTGCGTGTAGTCGAAACGCATCGGGCCCGCCGTGGGGTGCAGGAACCGCTTGCTGAGGTTGCGCATCGGCTGGACGTCGTGCTGGCTCCACAGCGCCTCGAACTCCGGCGAGCCCTGCCGCAGCCGGCGGACCAGCGCCTTCCACGCCGGCTCGGCGATGTGCTCGGCCATCTGCGCGCGGAACTGGGCCACCGAACTGGCCATCCGCTCCGGCCACTCCGGCAGCCGGGCCCGCCAGGCCGGGTTGGTGAAGCCCTGCAGCAGCGAGTTGCGGTCCTCGAACGGCAGGCTGTCGACGTCCATCAGCCAGTTGTAGCCGCGGTTGTAGGCCAGGATGTCGGTGCGGCCGTTCTGCACGGAGGCCGGCAGCGGGTCCAGCGTGGCCAGGATCGTCCGGATGGCCGGCGAGATGGTGGTGCACGCCTTCTCGGTGAGCTCCGCCGGTACCCCGGCGAGCGAGAGCAGGTGGCCGCGCTCGTACGGGTCGAGCCGCAGCGTGCCGGCGATCGCGCGGAGCACCTGGTCGGAGGCGCGGATGTCGCGGCCCTGCTCGAGCCACGTGTACCAGGTGACTCCCACCCCGGCCAGCTGCGCGACCTCCTCCCGGCGCAGGCCGGGGGTACGCCGCCGGCCGGTGGTGGTCAGCCCGAGGTCGTCCGGGCTGATCCGCTCGCGCCGGCTGCGCAGGAACGCGGCCAGCTCGCGGCGGCGGACCACGTCGGTACGCGGGTGCACGGGGATGCTCACCCGGCCAGCGTCACACAGCCGGGAGCCGGGTACCAGGTAGTCGTAGTACCCGGATAACCGGCAACTGGTACCAGGATGCCGGCGGACGGAGCGTGGTTGTCGTGACCACTACGACACCCACGACCGGAACGTCCGGCACCCCGGGCGCGGTCGCTCCGGGCGGCACGTCCGGCACCGCGCTTCCGGTCGGTGCTCCCACCCCGGCGCGGCTGACCCCGGCGGGTCTGCTCACCATCCTGCTGGCCGCCGCCCTCGCCCCGATCGACCTGTTCATCGTCAACGTCGCGCTGCCCACCATCGGCGCCGACCTGCACTCCTCCCCCGCCGGCCTGCAGTGGGTGGTGGCCGCGTACGGGCTCGGCTTCGCGCTGCTGCTGGTGGTCGGCGGCCGGCTGGGCGACGCGTTCGGCCGGCGGCGGCTGCTGACCGTGGGGCTGCTCGCATTCACCGCCACCACCCTGGCCTGCGGCCTGGCCCCCACCGCGGGCGCGCTGGTGGCGGCCCGCGCGGCGCAGGGCGCGGCGGCCGCGCTGCTGGTGCCGCAGGCGTTGTCGCTGATCCAGGCCGGCACGTCCGGCGAGCGGCGTGCCCGGGTGCTCGGCTACTACGGCGCGACCGGCGGCATCTCCATGGTCGTCGGTCAGCTGCTCGGCGGGGTGCTGGTCTCGGCGGACCTGGGCGGCGCCGGCTGGCGGCCGATCTTCCTGGTCACCGTGCCGGTCGGGCTGGCCGCCGCGCTGCTGGCCCGCCGGACGCTGCCGGAGACCCGCGCGGGCCAGCCGGTGGGCGTCGACGGCTGGGGCACCGCGCTGTTCGGGGTGGCGCTGCTGGCGTTGCTGGTGCCGCTGATGGAGGGCCACGGCGCCGGCTGGCCGCTGTGGTGCGTCCTGCCGCTCGCGGCGGCGGCACCGCTCGCCGCGGTGTTCGCCCTGGTCGAGCGGCGGGTCGAGCGGGCGGGCCGGGTCCCGCTCCTGCCGCCCTCGGTGCTGCGCACGCCGTCGATGCGGCGCGGGCTGACCGTGCTGGTGCCGTTCTTCGCCGGGTTCGGCGGCTTCCTGTTCGTCTACGCGCTGGCCCTGCAGGACGGGCTGCACCTGGGTCCGCTCGGCTCCGGGCTGGCACTCACCCCGGCCGCGGTGGCCTTCCTGGTGACCACGCTGCTGGCCAGCAGGCTCGCGGCCCGGTTCGGGCGCGGGGTGGTCGTCACCGGCGCGGCGCTGCTCGCGGTGGCGCTGCTCGCCCTGATCGGGACGGTGCTGGCGACCTGGCCACACCTGTCGGTGCCGGAACTGGTCCCGGCGATGGCCCTGTTCGGTGTCGGGCAGGGGCTGGCGGCACCAACCCTGTTCCGGGTGGTGCTGTCCCGGGTACCGGCGGAGAGCGCCGGGGTGGGCAGCGGGATGCTCACCACCACCCAGCAGACCTCGCTGGCGCTCGGGGTGGCCACGCTGGGCAGCCTGTACGCCGGGCTCGCCGGCCCGCTCGGCGTGGAGCACGCGCTGGTGCTGGTCACCGCCACCCAGGCCGTCCTGTCGGTGGCCGTTGCGGTGCTGGCCCGGGGCCTGCCCGACCCCCGGCTGTGACGCGGCGGAGGGTCGGCCGGGACGCGCCGGCCGGGCCGGCGCCCGCGCCGTCGACGCGGGTACCGGCCGGTCCGGCCGGCGGTGCCGCTACTTCTTGCCGCACTGGCAGGGGTTGCCCTGCTGGCAGCCGCAGCCGCAGTTCGGACCGCACGAGCAGTCCGCCATCCGTGCCTCGCTCATCGGTGAATCACCTTCATCCTCGTCGGCGCGGTGGGTCGTATGCGCGCACCTGCATGTTACGGGCCGGGTGCTCCGCCGCGCAGTACCGTTCACCGGGTCAGTGCCGGGTTTCAGTGCCGGGTCAGCGCACGTCAGAGGTGGTCAGCGGTAGTCGGCGCGGTCCCGGGCGGCGCCGGTGTCCTGGTCGGCGTGGTAGCGCCAGATGTCCGGCCGGGACCCGTCGAGGTCGGTGCAGCCGTACCGCGCGGCGAGCTCACCGGAGGTGACCGACCGCTGGTTCCAGCCGGACCGCGCCGGGTCGGCGGCCAGGGCGGCGATGCCGCGGCCGACGAAGCGGGGTGTCTCGGAGAGGGCGAAGTCCGGTGGCGCGGTGGGCTTGGCGCCGGCCCGGGTCAGCGCGTCCCGCCAGGTGTCCTCGGTGACCCCGAAGTTGTCCAGCATCATCTCCGAGCGCAGGAACCCCGGTGTGACGGCCACCGCGGTCCCGCCGAGGGGGGCCAGCTCGTGGCCCTGGCTGAACGCGAGCCGGTTCACCGCGACCTTGGCCAGGTCGTAGTAGACCGAGATCCGGTACCGGGTGGCGTTGTAGTCGGCCGTCCCGTCGGTGACCTCGACGACCAGCCCGCCCGGCCGGTCGACCAGCAGCGGCAGCAGGTGGTGCGACGTGATCAGGTGGGTGTCCACGGCGAGTCGCAGGATGCGCAGGCCGTCGTCCAGGCCGTGCGCCCAGATCGGGGTGTTCCATCTCGGCGGCGGTCCCTTGAGCACCTCGGCGCCCCAGATGTCGTTCACCAGGACGTCGAGGTGGCCGTGCTCGGCGCGGATCCGGTCGGCCAGCGCGGCGACCTGGCCGGGGTCGAGGTGGTCCACGGCCACTGGGATGCCGGTCCCGCCCAGCTCGGTGACCAGCGCCGCGGTCTGCTCGATCGTCTCGGGCCGGTCGTAGTCGGAGCGCAGCGGCGTCACGGCGCTGCTGCGCCCGGTGCAGACGACCGTGGCCCCGGCCTCGCCGAGCGCGGCGGCGATACCCCGCCCCGCGCCCCGGGTCGCCCCGGCCACCACGGCCACCCGCCCGCGCAGCGCGTCGGGGTCGACGGGCCGGTCGGGCGCCCCTTCCGCCCCGGAGGACATCAGGTGACTCGTTCGTTGTCGGGCATGCCCGCATCATGGCGGATCCGGCCGCGGCGCCGCCGGATCCACACCTCCACCACCGCCAGGTTCACCACCCAGCCCAGCACCTGGCCGAGCGGTATCAGCCCGGTCACGGCCGAGGGCGACCCGCCGAACGGCAGGCTGGCCAGCAGCATCAGCGGCACCAGCAGCCGCGCGGTGACCGCGAGGAAGGTCAGCGCGTAGTTGCGCAGCATCCAGTCCCGGTGTGCCTGCACGTCGCCCCGGCGGACCGCGCGGACCCCCAGCGCGCCGGTCACCAGCCAGCCGAGCGCGGGAACGACCAGCCCGACCTGGGTGGCCGGCCGCCCGGACAGCAGCGCCACCGGGATCACCGTGAGCGCCGAGGGCAGCACCCCGGCCAGCAGGTAGGTCCGCCCGATGCGGCGGTGCACCCGGCGCCGCGCGCGCACGGCCGGCACGAACTGCAGCGGGCCGAGCACGAGCCCCACCAGCGCCGTACCGATGTGCGCCACCAGCAGCCCGTAGTGCACCTGGTCGCGCACCGGCAGCCGGCTCGCCCGGATGTCCAGGCCGGCGTAGGGCGCCGCCATCGCCGCCCCGGCCAGCACCGCGACACCCAGGACGAGCCACGGGCGACGCGGCCGGAACAGGGACCCCGCCGGGGCGGAGGGCGGCCGGGCCGTCATCCCGCCATGGTGCTGCGGCCCTCCCCGCGACGTCGTCGGCCCCGGAGCGGCTCCTGGCCTACCACCGGGGGCGTACGCCCTGAGAGCCGGCGATCACCTCCGGCCGGCGGTGCCCGCGTTCCTGAGAGCGGCGGAGCGGCCGCCATGGCTCCGACGGCTCGGCGGGCTCACCTGCTCCGACCGGCGGGGCCGACCGGCGGGGCCGACCGTCGGAGCCGACCGTCGGGCGGCTCGGGGCCTCCCGGCCGACCGGGTGCCGGAATCCGCGCCGACGCGAACCAGGGCGGACGACGCGGCCGATCAACCAAGCTTTCACATCGCATTCATAGACAGGCAGAAAAGTGTGCCCTGCGACCGTCACCCACCGGCGGTGTATTACGTTGAGCATATTGTTCGGCAGCACGGGGAAGCTCGACGCGCCCGGAGTATCGAGGCTTCCGCGCGGACCCGGGTCCCACCCCGGCGCCGGCGCTCCGAACCGCACGTCAACCAGCGTGCGGCCGCTACGACCGGGGCTCGCCCCTTGCCCGACGTCGACACTCGAGGTGCACATCCCGTGGTGGAAACGAAGAGCACACGTTCCCGCGTCTATTTGCACGTCGGCGCGCCGAAAACGGGTACGACATACCTGCAGGACATTATGTGGAACAACCGTTCCGCATTGCGCAAAGCCGGGCTGCTCTATCCCGGCCTCAGTCCGGACTCGCATTTCCATGCGGTGATGGATCTGCAGAGCGCACATTTCCAGGAGCACTTCGACACCTCCGTCCCCGGGGCGTGGCAGCGCCTGGTGGTGCAGGCCAGAGCCTGGCCCGGGCCGGTCGTGCTGTCCCACGAGCTGTTCAGCATGGCCGACGCGGCGATGGCTGCGCACGCTCTCCGTGACCTGGAGTGGGCAGAAGTTCACGTTGTGCATACGGCTCGCGACCTCGGCCGGCAGATCCCGGCCGTGTGGCAGGAAGACGTCAAGAACCGGCAGGTTCTCAGCTTTTCCGAGTTCGCCGGTCAGCTGAGAACGACGTGCCCGGACTCGCATTTCCTGGCGAACCTGTTCTGGCGGCTGCAGGACTTTCCCCGGGTGCTGGCGGTGTGGGCCGCCCACCTCCCGCCCGAGCGGGTGCACCTGGTCACGGTGCCACCCCGGGGCGCGCCGCCCGACGAGCTGTGGACCCGGTTCGCCGGGGCCATCGGGCTCGACCGCGACGCCTGCGACCTCTCACTGGCCCGCAACACCAACGCCTCGATGGGACTGGCCGAGACGAACCTGCTGCGCCGGTTGAACCGTGCGCTGATCGAGGACTTCGACTGGCCCAGCTACGACGCGCTGATCAAGGACTACCTGGCCATCGAGGTGCTCGGCGGCCGCGACGGCCGGGTCCCGCTGAACCTGCCGGGCTCGGACTACGACTGGGTGCGGGAGCGCTCGCTCGACATGGTCCGGACCGTCCAGGAGGCCGGCTACCGGGTCTTCGGCGACCTCGACGACCTCACCCCGGCCGCGCCCCGACCGGACACCCGGCACCCCGACCAACCCACCGAGGCGGAGGTGCTGGACAGCGCGGTGCACGCGCTGGCCAGCCTGCTGCGCCAGGCCCGCGACCAGCGCGCCCCCGACCAGCCGGCGTGGCGGCAGGCCACCATCCGGCTCAGCCAGCGGCACGCCGCGCTGCGCCAGCTGCGGCACGGCTACCTGTCGTCCAAGGCGCGGCTGTCCGGGCGGCGCGGCCGGTGAACAGGACCACCCACCCGAGACGACCGCCAGCGGTGACCCCGCGTGCGGAGAGCGAGGAAACCACATGTCCATCGAACCCGACGCCGGCATGACCGTCCTGCTCACCGGCCTGCCCAGCGCCGGCAAGACCACGCTCGCCACCGCCACCATCACCCGGCTGCGCGGCCTCGGCGTGGCGGCGGAGTCCCTGGACGGCGACGAGGTCCGGCGGATGCTGTGGCCCGAGCTGGGCATGTCGCGGGCCGACCGGGAACGCAACCTCGCCCGGGTCACCGTCGTCGCCCGGATGCTCGCCCGCAACGGGGTGACCGCCGTGATCTCGGCCATCGCACCGTTCGAGACCGCCCGGCGCACCATGCGCGAGGAGCACACCGGCTTCGGCGTGCCGTTCGTCGAGGTACACGTGGCGACGCCGCTGACGGAGTGCCGACGGCGCGACGTGAAGGGCCT
>DASXJJ010000222.1:0-17274 GCA_036497465.1 Pseudonocardia sp.
TACGCGCTGACCACCGAGACCTACGCGGCCACCGTGCTCGCGGTGGCCGACGCGCTGGGCATGCGGCGGCCGGTGCTGATGGGCTGCTCGATGGGCGGCGCGGTCGCCCTGTACCTGGCCAGCCGGCACGGCGAGCGGTTCGCCGGGGTGTGCGCGCTGGAGGGCGGGCTGGGCAACCCCGGCCGCTTCGTCGGCTGGACGCACCGCGCCGACGTCGACCACTCCGCGTTCCTGACCAGCTGGGTCGGCGGCCTGATCGCGCCGACCAGCCCGGACGGCCCGCGCGCGCAGACGCTGTGGGGCTACGCCCAGTCCGGGCCCGGCGTCTACCAGGGCGACACGTACTTCTACTCCCAGGACCTGCCCCGGCACGCGGCCGACCTCGGGCCGGCGGACTGCCCGCTGTACGTGTTCAGCGGCGAGTACGACTACTCGGCCACCACCGAGATGAGCCGGGAGGCCGCGGCCCGGCTGGGCGGGACGCTGGTGGAGATGCCCGGCCGGGGCCACTTCCCGATGTCGGAGGACCCGGCCGGGTTCCTGGAGCACCTGCGCCCGGTGCTGGACCGGCTGGCCGGCCGCTAGGGAGCGGTCGACCCCGGGGCGGGCCGGCTGCCGGGCCGGGGCGCGCTAACCGGCGGCCAGCCCGGACAGGTGGTCCGGGGCCCGTTGGCGGGTCACCTCGTCCTCCGGGCCGGGTCCGGCCGGCTCGACGCCGCCCTCCGCGCGCTGCCGCTGGCGGGCATCACGCCCGGCGTTGTTGACCAGGACGTCCAGCCTCGGCTGTCGGCCGTCCATCCGGGGCGGGTCGGCGGGCCAGCCGGGCAACAGCTTGCGGACGGTCAGCCCCACGTTGCCGTACCCGAGCACCACGGTCCGGTCGAGCACGGTGTCGACCGCTGAGGAGAGTCCCATCCGGCCGCAATACCCGGATGGACCCGGCATTAACGTCTTTCCGTTCCGGAATAACAGCGGTAGATGGCACCGATTTTCATCAACCGTCGTTGACGGGACGGCGAATACCAGTGACGACAATCAATTATGTGGCCGCCCTCACCTGACTGTGAAGACGCATTCACTCGACAGCGTGAAGACAATGCCGAGAATAGACTGATCGGCGACGATCAGACACCGCGTACGTCGATCAAATGTGGTTTGACCAGGGTCGACACCATATTAATTCTAGCGTCGAAGCGTCTCGTCGGCGTGGATCACCCATCCGGACGATCAAGGTTTATCGGCGCAGGTACCGAGGTAGCTCTCGACGTGTGCACCGTGCCGCAATTACGCCGGGTTGATCGGCACAGCGTTTCCGATTACCGCGCGCTACACCACACCACACCACGGCCGGTCGAGCGAACTGACATCACATTCCGCGGCTGGGGAACGAATGCCGCGTCACCGAAGGATCCACCCAGAATGGTTGACAAGACACGCGTGCCCTCGCTGACCCGGGGCTTACCGGCCCCGCGCGGGCGGACGGACGACACGGCGCCGGCCGACACCGCACCGGCCACGTCACCGGTCCTGGTCGGCGGACCAGCCCCGGCACGGGCGTCTCGCCGGCCGGGGGATCGCCTGGACCGGCTGTTCGAGGAGATCTGCGACCGCACGTCCGAGCCGGGCGGGGCGACCGCGCCCGCCGTGGATGCAGACGGGACGACCCTCACGTTCGACGAGCTCGATGGTCGCGCCAACCAGCTGGCGCGCCACTTGGTCGGGCAGGGCGCCCGGGCCGGCGACCGGATCGCCCTGCTGCTCGACGATGCGGTGTCCTCCTACATCGGCATGATCGCGGTACTGAAGATCAACGCCGCGTACGTGCCGCTGGACGTCGGCTTCCCCGCCGACCGGATCGCCTACATCCTGTCCGACTCCGGTGCCCGGCTGGTCCTGACGCTGTCGTCGGTGCCCGAGCGGGTGCCCGGGCTGGCCGGCGAGCTCGCCGAGCTGGGCGCCCGGACGGTCCCGGTCGACGCGGCCGCCGACCAGGTGGACGGCGAGGACCCCGGCCGGCTCGACGACGCCGAGCGCGGCACCGAGGTGGACCCGCTCGCGTACATCATCTACACCTCGGGCTCCACCGGCCGCCCCAAGGGCGTCGCCGTCGACCACGCGAGCATCTGCAACTTCGTCCGGGTCGCCGGAGCGGTCTACGGCATCCGCCCGGGGGACCGCGTCTACCAGGGCATGACGATCGCGTTCGACTTCTCCGTCGAGGAGATCTGGGTGCCGTGGATGGCCGGCGCGACGCTGGTGCCCAAACCGGCCGGAGCGGCCCTGCTCGGCCAGGAGCTGCACGAGTTCCTCACCGCCCGCCGGGTCAGCGCGCTGTGCTGCGTGCCCACCCTGCTGGCCACGATCGAGGAGGACCTGCCCGACCTGCGGTTCCTGCTCGTCTCCGGCGAGGCGTGCCCGCAGGACCTGATCAGCCGCTGGCACTCCCCCGGGCGCCGGTTCCTCAACGTCTACGGGCCGACCGAGGCGACCGTCACCGCGACCTGGACCGAGCTTCACCCGGACCGGCCGGTGACCATCGGGGTCCCGCTGCCGACCTACTCGATCGTGATCCTGGACGCGGACGACCCGTACCAGGCGCTGCCCCGGGGCCAGGTCGGTGAGATCGGCATCGCCGGCGTGGGGCTGGCCCGCGAGTACCTCAACCGGGAGGAGCTCACCGAGCAGGCCTTCATCCCGGACTTCGTGGGCATCCCGGACAACCCGTCCGACCGGATCTACCGCACCGGGGACCTGGGTCGGGTCGACGCCGACGGCGAGATCGAGTACCACGGCCGGGTCGATCTGCAGGTCAAGATCCGGGGCTACCGCATCGAGCTGACCGAGATCGAGTCCGTGCTGCTGGCGGCCCCGGGGGTCGCGGCGGCCGTGGTCGACACCTACCGGCCGCCGTCCGGCGACACCGAGCTCGTGGGCTACTACAGCACCAGGACGGGAGCGGGCCAGGTCGATCCGGAGGACCTATACCGGGTGCTGCGCGAGCGCCTGCCCGGCTACATGGTGCCGGCCTACCTCGAACACCTGGCGGCCATCCCGTTCACCACCAGCGACAAGGTCGACCGGCGGAGCCTCCCGGAACCGAGCGGCCGGCGGGTGACGCCCTCGGCCGAGCACGTCGCCCCCGAAGGCTCCACCGAGGAGGAGCTGGCCGGGGCGCTGGCCGACGCGCTGGGCCTGGAGCAGGTGTCGGTGCAGAGCCACTCTTCCAGGATCTCGGGGCCAACTCGCTGAAGCTGGCGCAGTTCTCCGCGCGGGTCCGCAGGCGTGCCGACCTGCCCCGGATCTCGATGCGCGACATCTACCGCAACCCCACCATCCGCGCGCTGGCCGCCGACGTCGGCGACCAGCCGGCGCCCTCCCGCCCCCCGGATGCCCCGGACCGGCCGGTCACCCGCGGCAGCAGCGTCGGTCACGCCCTGTGCGGGACGGTCCAGCTGCTGGCGTTCCTGGCCGCGAGCTACCTGGGAGCGGTGCTGCTGAGCGCCGCATTCGGCTGGCTGTCCACCGCCGGCGACCTCCCGCACCTGCTGGGCCGGGCCGCGGTGTTCACCGGCGCGACGCTCGCCGGCCTGACCGTGCTGCCGATCGCGGCGAAGTGGCTGCTGGTCGGGCACTGGAGGCCGACGGAGATCCCTCTGTGGAGCCTCGGCTACCTGCGGTTCTGGGCGGTGAAGACGCTCGTCCGAGCCAGCCCCGTGGCGATGTTCCCCGGTTCGCCGCTGTTCGTGCTCTACCTCAGGGCGCTGGGCGCGAAGATCGGCCGGGGGGCGACCCTGCTGTCCCCCGAGGTGCCGGTCGCCACCGACCTGCTCACCGTCGGCGCCGGAGCCGTGGTGCGTAAGCAGAGTGTCCTCAACGGTTACCGCGCGGTCGACGGCACGATCCAGATCGGCGCGGTGACGGTCGGCCGGGACGCCTACGTCGGGGAGAACTCGGTACTCGACGTCGGGACCGCCCTGGGAACCGGCGCCACGCTGGGGCACTCGTCCACGCTGGGCGCCGGCCAGTCCGTTCCGGACGGGCAGACCTGGCACGGGTGCCCGGCCGAGCCGGCCGGTACCGACTACCACACCTGCCCGCCGGCCCGGTGTGGCGTGCCGCGCAGGGTCGTCTACAGCGCCGCCCAGCTGCTGACCGTCCTGATCACCGGATCGCTCGTGCTGGCCGCCGGGGTCACCACGCTCACCCGGGTTCCGGCCCTGTCCGCGCTGCTGGTGCCGGGCAACGGCGCGCTGAGCACCGGCACGTTCTACCTGGTGGCGGTATGCGTCGCCGTGGCGGTGTTCGTCGGCGGAACGCTCGGCGGCCTGCTGATCCTCTGGCTGGTGCCCCGGCTGCTCGCCGGGCTGCTCCCGGCGGACCGGGTGTATCCGCTCTACGGCTTCCACCACGTGCTCCAGCAGCTGATCACCGGGATGACCAACCTGCCCTTCTACAACTACCTCTTCGGCGACAGCGCCGCGGTGCTGCACTACGTCCGCTTCCTCGGCTACGACCTGGACGGACCGGTGCAGACCGGCTCCAACTTCGGCACCGAGTTCCGGCACGACTCCCCGTTCCTGAGCAGGGTCGGCACCGGGACCATGACCTCGGACGTGCTGTCCATGATGAACATGGACTGCTCCGCGTCGTCCTTCCGCATGTGCCAGGTGTCGGTCGGCCGGCGCAACTACCTCGGCAACCACATCGCGTTCCCGCCGCAGGCCCGGACCGGCGAGAACTGCCTGCTGGCGACCAAGGTGATGGTGCCGATCGACGGTCCGGTGCGGGAGAACGTCGGCCTGCTGGGGTCGCCCCCGTTCGAGATCCCCCGCTCGGTCGAGCGCGACCGGCGGTCCGACGAGCTCGACGACCCGCGTGTGCTGGCCCGCCGACTGTCCGGGAAGAACCGGCACAACACGGTGACCGCGGCGCTGTACCTGCTCGCCCAGGGCGTGCAGGTCCTGATGGCCACCCTGGTCGGCGCGGTCGCGCTCGACCTCTTCGGGCGGTTCGGGCCGTACGGCCTCGCCCCGGTCCCGGTCGTCATGGTGCTGGCCGGCGTGGGGACGTCGGTGGTGATCGAGCGACTCTCGCTGGGCTTCGGCAGGCTGCGGCCCCGGTACTGCTCGATCTACGACCCGTACTTCTGGAGCCACGAGCGGCACTGGAAGCTGGTCGTCACGCCGCCGTTCCCGGGAACGCCGTTCAACCCGCTGATCTGGCGCCTCGCCGGCGTCCGGATGGGGCGACGAGTCTTCGACGACGGCTGCGGCATGCCGGAGAAGACGCTGGTCGAGATCGGCGACGACGCCATCCTCAACAACGGCTCGGTGATCCAGTGCCATTCGTTGGAGGACGGCAGCTTCAAGTCCGACCACACGACGCTCGGAGCCGGAGCCACCCTCGGCGTGCGCGCCTTCGTGCACTACGGAGTCACCATGGGCGACGGTTCCACGCTCGACGCGGACTCCTTCCTGATGAAGGGTGAGGACGTCGCCCCGCACGAGCACTGGGCGGGGAACCCGGCCGAGCAGAGCGCCCGCGAGGAGGTCACTGCCGAGTGACGCGAGAGAGCCGTCGGACCCCGATCCGGTGGGCGCGCCCGCTGGCCGTCGCGGTGCTCGGGCTGCTGGCACTGGCCGTGTCGGCCTGGTACGTGGCCGCGCCGGCGGCCTGGTCGTCGGTGGCGGTCTGGGCGTCCCCGGCCGCCGTGCGGAAGCCGGCCGCGTGCGTGGCGCCACTGGCGGGAACCCAGCGCGACATCGACGACGAGGACAGCCCCGAGCACCCCTGGGCGCACACCCCCGGGCAGCCGATCGTCGTGTACTTCCAGACCGGCGGGTTGCCGGACAGGTACGCGTCGCTGGTGCGGCGGGCCGCGGCGATCTGGTCCCGCAGCGCGTGCGTCTCCGCGGTCGCCGTGGACCGCTGCCCCGACGGGGCGCGCTGCTCGACGGTGCGCACGAACGAGCGGTCCCGGGACACCGACACCGACGGCGAGTCCGTCGGCGACGACCACCACGGGGTCAGGCGCGGGAACGCGATCACCTACTACACCGGGGAGCTCGACCGCTCCTCGGGCAACGGCGCCCTCGCCACCGTCGTCCACGAGATGGGGCACGCGCTCGGCCTGGTCCACCGCAACGACGCGAGCGACGTGATGAACGCCGACACCGACAACGGGACCGATCCGGTGCCGGACTCGACGGACTTCCGGAACCTCGCCGTGCTCTACGGCTGAGTGCCCGGCCGGCGGAGACGGCGCCGCTCTACCGGCCGGGCGCGGCCTTCAGTGCGGTGTCGTCCAGCGCGTCGTGCAGCGCGGTCAGCGACTCGAACACCGCCGAGGCACCGGCCTCCCGCAGCTCCTGCTCCGAGTACCCGCCGGTGCGCACCGCGTAGCCGACGTAACCGGCCCGCTGGGAGGCCACGAAGTCCCAGGTGGAGTCGCCGACCATCACCGGGGTGCCGCCGCCGACCTTGTCGACCGCCGCCTGCAGCAGCTCCGGCGCGGGCTTGGTCTCGCGGACGTCGGCGGAGGTGGTCCACGCCTCGGCGGAGGCGCCACCGTCGAGCAGGTCCAGGTAGCGGTCCAGGTGCTCCTGCTTCGCCGAGCTGGCCAGCACCACCCGGAACCCGCGACGGCGCACCTCGCGCAGCAGCTCGACGGCCCCCTCGAACGGCTGCACCTCGGCCAGCAGCGGCCCGGCCTCCTCCGACCAGCGGGCGCGCACGTCGTCGCCGATCGAGTCCTCCACCTCGTCGCCGGCCACCGAGGCCACCAGCTGGTCACCGCCCATGCCGATGGCGCGGTGCAACCGCCACACCGGCAGCGTCACGCCGTAGGCCCGGAAGGCGCGGAACCAGGCCAGCGCGTGGTGGTAGTTGGTGTCCACCAGCGTGCCGTCCACGTCGAACACGGCCACGTCCGGGGTGATCTCGGTATCCGAGGGGGTGGGGCACATGGGCGGGACTTACCCGACGTCACACCGGGCAAACGGCCGAGGCGGGGTAGATCCACCTGACAGCGGGTATTCGATCGCATTCGAGGAGGAGGCGACCATGGGTAGTGGGCCGTACTTGCTGGTGTTCTTCGTCGGTGCGGTGATCGTCGTGATCGACGGCCAACTGATCCTGCGCAACAGCCCGTCCTACCTGGCCGAGGCGTACCACGACCCACGCCAGGCCAAGCGGGTCTCCGGGCTGGTCGCCGGCTTCTTCCACCTGGTCATGCTGGGTGTGGTGGCGCTGGTCGCCTCGATCAACATGGACGACCAGTCGGGGGTCCCGACGATGCTCAGCCGGATCGGGTTCCTGCTGATCCTGACCGCCGTCGCGCACGCGGTGACCGTCGTGGTGCTGTCCCGGCTGCGCGACCAGCAGACCGGGACCGAGCTGGCCGAGGCGCAGATCGCCGCGGAGCAGGCCCACGGGCAGCCCGAGCCGCCCCCGCGGGCCGCGAACGGCGCCGATCCCTCGGACTCCATACCCACCGCCCGCACCGACCCGCCGCCGGCCACCCGCACCGACCCGCCGCCGCCCCGCGACCTGCCCGCCCACCTGGAACGGGCCGCGGCCGCGGACGGCTCGGGACGCTCCTTCAGGGGCCGGGTGGCGTACAGCGGCCCGGGCGCGACCGGCGGCTCCGGTGAGTCGCCCTCGGAGGAGTCGGCGGACTGAACCACTCGCCCGGGGCGGGCGGCGTCCAGAGCCAGTCGCGGAGCTCAGCCGGGTTCGGCCCGGCCGCCCGGCCCGTGCGAGGCCACCACCCGCAGGTCGGCGACCAGGGCGTCGAACGCCTCGTCGCGCCGCTCCGGCGGGGTGCGCAGCACCGAGGACGGGTGCGCGGTCGGCACCACCGACAGCGTGCCCGACCCCGGCGTGCTGAAGTCCAGCACCTCGCCCCGGTGCCGGGTGATCCGGAACGACGGCCCGAGCAGCGCCTGGGACGCGGTCGCCCCGAGGGTCGCCAGCAGCCTCGGCCGCACCAGCCGCACCTCGGTGTCCAGCCACGGGCGGCAGGCACGGATCTCGGCCACCGTGGGCTTCTGGTGGATCCGCCGCCTGCCCCGCCGCTCGAACTTGAAATGCTTGACCGCGTTGGTCAGGTAGACGTCCTCGCGGACGATGCCCGCCTGGTCGAGCGCCCGGTCGAGCAGCCGCCCGGCCGGCCCGACGAACGGCTCGCCGGCCCTGTCCTCCTGGTCACCGGGCTGCTCGCCGACCACCATCAGCCAGGCGCGGGCCGGCCCGGCGCCGAACACCGTCTGGCTGGCGTCCCGGTGCAGCGGGCAGCGGGTGCACTCCGACGCGTCCGACCGGGCGTCGTCCAGTCCCTCGGAACCGGCGGGGTTCTCGGTCATCCAGGGCGGTTACCCTCCGGGCCGAGGGCGGAAACGGCTCCGGGCGTGGCCCCGGTCAGGCCGCTCCGGGCAGCCAGGTGGTGGGCGCCTCGCCGTACTCCGCACGCAGCGCGGGCAGCAGTTCCTCGTGCGCGTAGCGCTGGAACTCCGGCCGGCTGTCCCCACCGATCTGCACCAGCGCCACGTGGCTACCCGGCCGTCAGCCACGGCCGCGGCGCCTCGACGTGCGCGGCGGTGTCCGGCCCGCACGGGATCGACTCCGCCACGCCGGACGGCCGGACGTACTGGGTGGCGGCGGCGAACCCGGCCGTCCCGGGCAGCTCGGAGTTCACCTTCCAGCCGCCGGAGAACCAGCGGAACTGCTCGTGTGCCCGGCGGACCGCGGTGTCCCGGTCGGGGTCCCAGCAGATCGGCTGCTGGCCGATGCTGGGCGTGGGCCGGCCGGCCGCCTCGGCGAACCGGGTGCCCTCGACGTTGAGCGTCTCGCCGTCGAGCAGCCGGCGGATGATGTCGGCCGCCTCGTCGAACATGTCGTGCCGCACGCGCCGCCGGCTACCCGCTGGCCGCCGGGTGAACCATCGCGTACCCGGATCAGTCGCCTACGGCGTCCTCCAGCTCGGCCTTGGACATGCTGGACCGGCCGGGCACCTTCTTCCGCTTCGCATCCTCGTAGAGCTGGTCCCTGGTGCGGCCCTCGGAGCCGGTGTGGGAGCGCTTGCCGCCCCGGTGCTGCGGCGAGACGTCCTTCGTCGACGTCGTGCTGGCCTGCTCGGACTCGCCCTGCTGCGCCCGGTTCTTGTTCACCGTGCGCGCCGCGATCTCCTCGGCGCGGTCCTCACCGACGCCGCGGTCCTCGGCGGACTCCTTGATGTGCTCGTACTGCCGCTCGCGCTTGTCGTTCCATGCCTGGGGCATCAGCCCCCTCCTTCCGGTGACGGCGTCGGCTCAGTTCTCGAGCCACTTCACGGTCTTGCGGTGGGTTAACCGGTGCCATGCGGCCGGCAGATCCCGCTCGGCCCGGTCGGACCGTGCCGCCTCCCGGCCGTGCAGCACGCCGTGGGTGAAGCCGTTGCCGCCGTCCAGGTGGGCCTGCACGGCCAGCTCGCGGATCACCGGCCGGGCCACCACCGCGTCCTGGTGCTCGCCGAGCACGGTGTGCACCTTCTTCAGGTCCTTGCGGGTGCGCTTGGCACGCTTGCCGCCGCTGGGCTCGGCCACCTCCACCGCGTAGCGCAGCCGCTTGGCCGACTTGCGCAGCTCGTGCAGCGCGGCGTCCCGCTCCGGCCCCTGGGGCAGCGAGTCCGCCTCGGCCATCCGCTTCGCCGTCCGCCGCCACGCCTTCGCCACACCGGCCCGCAGCTCCTCACCGGCGGGCCTGCGAGCCCCCTTGGCCAGCGGCGGCTGCTCCAGCAGCGTGTCCACGGCGTCGTGCAGCGCCAGGTACCGCTGCGAGTCCAGCGCCGCCACCGCGCGCTCCTGGCCGTCCGCCCGGCGGCGCTGCAGCGAGCGGGTGAGCTGGGCGGCGACCGGCCCGAGCACCAGCTCCTCGGGCAGCTCGGCCACCGTCGAGTCCAGCCGCTCCGCGATCACCTCGGTGTCCCTGGCGTCGTTCAGCTCGCGCCCCAGCCACCGCAGCTCCTCGACCAGGTGGTCGGTGCCCCGGCGGTCGAGCACGCGGCGGTAGGCCTGCAGCGTGCTGCGCATGCGGCGGGCCGCGACACGCATGCGGTGCACCGCGTCCGGCTCGTCCCGGCGCACCGGGGCGTCCCGCCCGCGCAGCTCGTCGGCCTGCGCGCGCAGGTAGTCCAGCACCGCCTCGCCCGCCGATCCCGGCTTGAGGTCGGTCCGGCCGGCCCGGGCGGCGGCGCGCCGCTCGATGAGCTGGTCACCGAGCACCCGGCCCAGCTTCGAGCGGGAGCCGGAGCGCCGGACGCCGCCGCGCACGAGCTCCCGTTCGATGCGGTCCAGCAGCCCGGCCTCGCCGTGCTCGCCGAGCTCCACCTCGACCTCCCGCCAGGAGAGCGCGCTGGTGGAACGGCCCAGGGTGTGCGCGTGGACGGTGTCGTCGACCAGCTCGGCCTGCTCCCGCCCGCCCTCGTCGGAGAGCACCCAGCGGCGCCGGTGGGTGTTCAGCTGGGCGACCGGCGACAGCGGCGCGCCCCGGGTGTGCAGCCGGACCAGGACCAGCAGCTCCTCGGGCGGGGTGGTCCGCTCCTCGGTGAGCGGCAGCTGCACCTCGTCGCGGCTGTCCCCGTCGACCGGCAGCTTGAGGTGCCAACCCTCGTCGTGACCGCCCTCCCGGCGGCGCAGGGTGATCCGCGCGCGCAGCAGCCGCAGGTCCTCGGTGTCGAAGTAGAGGGCCTCGAGCCGCTGCTCCTGCGCCCCCGATCCGGCGTCCAGGCCGGCCAGCCCGGACGGGTCGGGCAACTCCGCCGTGTCGTCCAGCTCGTACTTGCGCTCGGTCTCGCGCACCGTGGTCGCCGCTGTCCCGCTGCTCATGGGGAGGAGGTACCCGCTCGGCCGGCGACGACACCTCCCCGGCGCGCGTCCGGTCAGCCGCTGAGCAGGAATTCCGCGGTGGCGGTGACCGCGGCACGCTCGCCCACGGTGGCCTGCAGCTCCACCCCGACCAGGGTGCCCTCGTCGGTGGCCCGCACCGAGGCGACCACGCCTGAGCAGGTGAGTACGTCGCCGGGGTAGACCTGCTCGCGGAACCGCACCGCGAACCGGCGCACGCCGTCCGCGCCCAGCCACTCGACCGCGTAGCCGGACAGCAGGGCCGCCGAGAGCATGCCCTGCGCGAACACCGACGGGTAGCCGGCCGAGCGGGCCATCGCGTCGTCGTAGTGGATCGGGTTGAAGTCGCCGGACGCACCCGCGTACCGGACGAACATCCGGGTGGTCAGCGGGCCGATGTCCCTGGCCGGTGGCCGGGTACCCACCTCGATGCCGGCCGCCGGTGCCCCGCTCACGAGCCGCCCCCCTCGGTGGCCGGCCGGGCCGCCCGCTCGATGAACGTGCCGCGCGCCTCGGCGACCAGCCGGCCGTCGTCGTCCCGGAACTCGGTGACCACGACGGCGAAGCTCATCTCACCACCGCGGCGGCCGGGCTTGGAGTAGCGCTCGGTGACCCGGTCGACGGCGCGCAGCCGCTGCCCGGCCCTGGGCGGCGGGCCGTGGAAGACGTACTCCTGCTCGCCGTGCAGCAGCCGCTTGCGGTCGAACCCGAGCGACACCTGGCCCGAGGCCGGGCGCCACAGCGTGGCGCTGGCCAGGAACGTGGGTGGCACGACCGCGTCCGGGCCGGCGTAGGCCGGGTCCTCGGAGCGCATGGCCGCCGCGAACTCGGCGATCTTCCCCCGCTCGACGACGACCTCGTACTCGTCCCCGGTCGAGCCCACCGGTGCGCCCATCCGTCCTCCCGTCGATGGCTGGCCCCCACGGTACGTGCGGATCATCCCGGGCCGGCCCGGGGAGCGCCGATCCGCGCGGCGGCGATCCCCGGGTGGCGGCAGAATGCACCGGTGACCGACCACGCGGACCTGCCACCCGGCCGTGCCCAGGAGGTCGAGGACGGCCTCTACGCCTTCGTCCAGCCGGACGGCACCTGGTGGATCAACAACACCGGCTTCCTGGTCGGCGAGGCCGGCGTGGTGGCGATCGACTCCTGCGCCACGGTCGCCCGCACCCGCGCCTTCCAGGCCGCGATCGCCGGCGTCACCGACGTGCCGGTCCGGACGCTGGTCAACACCCACCACCACGGCGACCACACGCACGGGAACTTCCTGTTCGAGCCGGCCACCATCGTCGCCCACGAGCGCACCCGCGACGAGGTGATCGCCGAGGGTCCGCCGGCCACCGGCCGGGTGGCCGCCAGCGGCGCGTGGGGGCCGATCGACTGGGGCGATGTCGAGCTGGCACCGCCCTCGCTCACCTTCACCGACTCGTTGACGGTGTTCGTGGACGACCTGCCCTGCCGGGTGGAGCACGTCGGCACGCCGGCGCACACCACCAACGACTCGGTGGTCTGGATACCGGAGCGCTCGGTGCTCTACGCGGGCGACCTGCTGTTCAACGGCGGCACCCCGTTCCTGCTGGCCGGGTCGATCGCCGGTGCGCTGGAGGTGGTGGCGGGGCTGCACCGCTACGGGGCGCGCACGGTGGTGCCCGGGCACGGGCCGGTCGCCGGGCCGGAGCTGATCGATCGGGTGCTCGGCTACCTGCGCTTCGTCGCGGGGCTGGCCGCGTCGGCCCGCGCGGCGGGACTGAGCCAGCTGGACGCGGCGCGGCAGGCCGACCTCGGCGAGTTCGCCGAGCTCAGCGACTCCGAGCGGCTGGTCGGCAACCTGCACCGGGCCTACGCGGAGCTGGACGGCGCGGAGCGCGGCGCCCCCATCGACTTCTTCGCCGCGCTGCGGGACATGATCGCCTACAACGGCGGGAAGCCGCTGCTCACCCGGGTGTGACCGGCGGCGTGTCCGGCTGTGCCCGGCGGGCGGCGCGGCGCTCGGCCGGCGCCCGCGCGGCGAGCACCGGGAACAGCGCCACCCCGAGCACGATGAGCACCGCGTGCAGCACGTGGTCGGTCGGGCCGAGCCGCCACGGTGTGTCCGGCGGCCCGTACAGCCCGACCAGCAGGGTGACCACGACGACCAGCAGGTAGGCGACGGTCTGGCCGGCCGCGAACCGCCGCCGCCACACCGGACGCCACAGCGCCGCGCAGGCCAGCAGCCCGGTGAGCAGCAGCAGCGCGCTGTGCACCGGGTTCAGCCGGAAGCCCAGCACCTCCATCGGTGTCGGCCCGGCCAGGTACGCGGGCCCGCCCGAGGACGTCAGGCCGGCCACCCCGAGGGCCACCAGCACCATCGCCTCGCAGGCCAGCACCCACACGGCGGCGGCGGGCACCCAGCCCGGCCGGCGACCCTGTCCGGTGCTCGCGGACGTCTCCCCGGGGTCGTCGAGCCTCGGGCGCACGGTGCGCACACTGACCACCTCCCGTTCCCCGTGGGTACCCGGCGGGCCCGGTGCGACACCTCACCCGGCACTCCGACCAGCTCGGCGACCGCCGTTCGGACCTGCCACGGCACCCGAACGAGGGATAACGTCGGCAGCCCGACCAGCGATTACCGGACCATGCAGCCATTCCACGCCCTGCCGCCCGCCCTGGCGGTGCCCGCTCAGCGGGCCGCCGGGGACGGCGGAGACGACCAGAGCCGGTCGGTGTCCGAGCCCGAGGGTGACCAGCGGGTCGCCGACGTGCCCGGCGCCTACGGCGTGGCGGCGCCGGCCGCCGAGCCGTTCGAGCTGTGCGGGCACCGCTGGGTTGTCGCGGACGCCGACGGCACCCCGATCGGCTACGCGCTGGCCCGCGAGCAGGCCACCGGGGAGACCGAGCCGGAGTCGCCGGACGGGTCCCGCACCGGGCCCCGGCACCGGCTGGCCATCGACCCGCGGCCGAGGATCGACCCGCAGCCGAGCGCGGCCGGTTGAGCCGGGTGCAGCGCTCCTGCCCGAGGGGCCGGACCAGTATCTCGTCGATCGCCACCCGGGCCGGGCGGGTCACCGCGTAGGTGATCGCGTCGGCCATGTCGTCGGCGGCCGGCGACCGGTACTCGCCGTCCGGTAGGTCGGGCGTGCTCCGGTCGGTGGCCGAGGTCAGCTCGGTGTCGACCAGCCCCGGCTCCACCGGCCCGTCGCATAACATCACTTCCTTATGCAAAAGTGTTAAGCTTGCGGTGTGACGAGCCGGAAGGCCGCGCGGACTCCCCCGCACCGGGACCGACCCGCCGCCGGACGAGGAGGACGTCATGACCAGCAGCCAGCGCCGGGAGCGGATCGTCGTCGGGGTGGACGGGTCCCCCGCCTCACTCCTGGCCCTCGGGTGGGCCAGCCGGCAGGCCGCGCTCACCGACGCCGACCTCGACGTGGTGCACGCCTGGCAGGTGCCCAGCGCGTACGGGATGGTCCCGGCCGGCGACGACTGGGAGCAGCGGGACCGCGCCGAGCTGGACCGGGCCGTGCACGACACCCTGAGCGCGGCCGACTCCGCCCGGGTGCACGTCCGCCAGCTGCGCGGGCACCCCGCGGAGGCACTGCTCGAGGCGGCGGCCGACGCTGACCTGCTGGTCGTCGGCAGCCGGGGCCGCGGCGGGTTCACCGGGATGATGCTCGGCTCGGTCAGCCAGCAGCTGGTGGTGCACGCGCAGTGCCCGGTGGTGGTGCTGCACACCAAGTAGCCCGCGCACACCGCCCTCGCACACCGCCCTCGCACACCGCCCTCGCACACCGAGGAGCTCCCGCGCCGGCACTGCACCATTTCGGCCGTCGACCTCGATCCGAGGGAACAAATCGACGGCAACCGACGAATCGGCGTGAAATCAGCCTCCGACCTCCGCAGGCTCACCGCCGGGTAGCACCCCGCCACCGGAGCGTGGTGGGCCGGACGGAGCGGGGGTCCGATGTCCGGAACGGTGCGCGGTGCCGGCTGGCACGGCAGTGGCAAGGTCGGTCGGGACAGCGCGCGGCGAGGCCGGTGGACGGCGCTCGGCGCGCCGCTGACCGCCGAGGCCATGAACCTGCTCGACGCGACGATCGTGCAGGTCGCCGGGCCGACCATGCACGCCGACCTGCGCGGCCCGGTGTCCGACATCCAGTGGTTCGGCACCGCCTACACGCTGCCGTTCGCGGTGCTGCTCATCACCGGGGGGCGGCTGGGCGACATCCTCGGCCGGCGGCGGGTGTTCCGGATCGGGGTCGCCGGGTTCCTGCTGGGCTCGGTGGCCTGCGCGCTGGCCCCGACGGCGGGCGCGCTCATCGCGTTCCGCGCGGTCCAGGGCGGCGCGGCGGCGCTGGTCGTGCCGCAGACGATCGGGTTGATCCGGGCCATGTTCGCCGGTGCCGAGCTGCCCAGGGCGCTGGGCTGCATCGGCCCGGTGATGGGGTTGGCCGCGGTGCTCGGGCCGGTGCTCGGCGGGGTGCTCACGCACGCCGACCTGTTCGGGTCCTCGTGGCACGCGGTGTTCCTGGTCAACGTGCCGCTCGCCGCCGCGGTGCTGGCGGTGGCACCGGCGATGCCGGAGGACCGGGCGCCGCACCGGCCGGGACTGGACCCGGTGGGCACGCTGCTCGCGGCGGCGGCTGTCGGGCTCGTGGTGTACCCGCTGGTCGGCCCCGGCGCGGGCGGCGCGGCACGGTGGGCGTCGGTGGCGTCGGGGCTGCTCGTCGGGGTCGGCTTCGCGGTGCACCAGCGCGCCGCGGCACCGACCGGACGGCGCCCGCTGGTGGAGTCCAGCCTGTTCGCCCGGCGCACCTTCCCGGCCGCCCTGGTCACCTCCGCCCTGTTCTTCGCGGTCAGCACCGGGATGACCCTGGTCGTGGTGCTGCAGATGCGGCTGGGCCAGGGCGCCGACGTGCGTACCGCCGGGCTGACCCTGCTCCCGTGGTCGGCGGGGATGGGCGTGGCGTCCTGGGTGGCCGGCCGTCTCCTGGTACCCCGGCTCGGGCACCGCCTGATGTACGGCGGGCTGGGCCTCGTGCTGGCCGGGCTGGCCGGCTGCGCCGCGGTGTACGGCGGGCTGTACGGGAGCACGCCCGGCCGTCCCCCGGTGGCGCTGCTGGCCGCGCTGGGCCTGGTCGGCGTCGGTGTCGGGCTGTTCACCTCGGCCTCCTTCACCGCGGCGCTGGCCGTCGTGCGGCCCACCGAGGTGGGGTCGGCGGCCGGCCTGCTCAACGCGGTGCAGCAGACCGGCGCCACCCTCGGCGTCACCGTGCTGGGCAGCATCTACCTCGGCGTCTCCGCTGGCGCCGGGTCCGTCAGCCCCGGGGCCGTCACCCCCGGCGCCGTCACCTCCGGCGCGGCGCACGGCGCGCAGGTCGCCGTGCTCACCGCTGCCGGCCTGGTGGTGGCGACCCTCGCGGGCAGCGCGCTGATGCGCGAGCCACACCGGGGGCGGCTACCGTGACGGTCCGGTTCGGGGCAGCGATCTCTGGAGGACGTGGCGTGCCTGGTGACCCGCTGACGGCCGTGGTGACCGGCGCGGGAGGCGGTATCGGCCGAGCCCTCGCCGAGGCGCTGCACGCGCGGGGGGCTCGTCTGGTGCTGTCCGACGTCGATGCCGACGCCCTCGCCCTGGTCGCCTGGCAGCTGGCCGCCGTCCCGGTCGTGGCGGACGTCGCCGACCCCGCCGCCATGTCCGAGCTGGCCGCGCGGGCGCCCCAGGCCCGGCTGATCTGCCTGAACGCCGGCGTGGTCGGCACCTCGCTGGGCGCGCCGTGGGAGGTCCCGCCCGACGAGTGGGACCGCGTGTTCGCCGTCAACGTGGGCGGCGTCGTCAACGGCCTCCGGGCGTTCGTCCCCGGGCTGCTCGGCGCCGGGCAGCCGGCCCATGTCGTGATCACCGCGTCGCTCGCCGGCCTCGCTGTCTTTCCCGGCGGAGGGGCCTACGGGCCGTCCAAGCACGCCGTCACCGCGGTCGCCCGGCACGCGGCCATGGCGCTGGCCGACACCCCGGTCGGGGTGAGCATGATCTGCCCCGCCCTGGTCCGGACCGGGATGTCCGCCGAGGGCGCCGACCCGGCCGACGTCGCGGACGAGGCACTGCGGGCGGCCGAGCGCGGCGGGTTCGCCGTGGTGCCGGCCGAGTGGCGCGCGGCCGTCCTGGCCCAGGCCGAGCAGACCGCGGCCGGACGGCAGCCCACACCGCCGCTGCCCGGGCCGGCCTGAGTCCCGGTGGTGCCGGCCCGATGGTGCCCCGGTGCCGGCGGAGTCGGCACCGGGCCGGGGTCACCGGCTGTCGGCGGACGCGCTGTCGGCGGACGCGCTGTCGATGGACACGCTGTCGGCGGACGCGCTGTCGGCGGACGCGCTGTCGGCGGACGCGCTGTCGGTGCTGTCGGCGGATCCGGCATCGCCG
>DASXJJ010000223.1:0-3528 GCA_036497465.1 Pseudonocardia sp.
AGCGCGGCGCGCACCGGGCTGTGCTCGGTGGCCCGCAGCAGTGCGGCCAGCACCACGCTGGCCTGGGGGTGTTGTTCGGCGGTCGCCCGCAGCACGGCCGCCTCCGCCGCCGGATCTGCCACCTCCACCACGGCGCGGGCAGCTCCCGGGCCCGCCGGTTCGGTCGACGGGGCCGGTTCGGTCGACGTGGCCGGTTCGGTCGACGGGGCCAGGGTGAGGTCCAGCGCGTCGACCAGTTCGGCGAGCTCGGCGCGCAGCGGGCGGGTGGCCACGCCGAGCAGCAGCCGATCACCCGCTCCGGCCGCCCGGGTGGCACGCCCCAGCTCAGCTGGCCCGATCTCCCGGTCGAGGTCGACCAGGACCACCGGGGCGGTCGGCCAGCCGGAGCCGCCCACCAGCGGTCCGCCCGTCCAGCTCAGGTCGTCCAGCACAGTCGCGGTCCAGTTCGTCGGGCGGCGCCCTAACGTATCGTGCGCGAGGTGTCGACCGACTCCGCGACGGCGTGGGCGCGCAGCGGACTGGTCGCGCTGACCGGACGCCCGGGTGGGCCGCCGCTGGTGCCGCCGGGCCGGGCGGCGTCCGTCGCGGGTGAGATCGGCGCACGGCTCGCGGAGCTGTCGCGGGGCGCCGTTCGGGTCGACGGGGCGGGCCTGCTGGCCGAGCGGGCCGCGTACACCGGCCACACCAGGCGCGGCGATCTGTCGGTCGGCGGTCACTGCCGGCTGCTGCGGACTCGGGACGGATGGGCGGCGGTGTCCTGCGCCCGGTCGGACGACCCGGCGCTGCTCGGGGCGCTGATCGGCGCCAGCATTGCGGCGGACCCGTGGCCGGCGGTGTCCGGCTGGCTCGCCGAACACAGCGGTGCCGAGCTGGCCGAGCGCGCCGAACTACTCGGCGTCGCCGCCGCCCCGGTGGGCCCCGGCCGAGCGGGACCGGTGTGCATCGCCGCCACGGCGCCGCCACCTCCGGCCGCCGCGTTGTCGTCGTCTCTGGCGGACCGGCCGGTGCGCGGGTTGCTCGTGGTGGACTTCAGCGCGCTGTGGGCCGGTCCGCTGTGCGCGCACCTGCTCGGGCTGGCCGGCGCGCGGGTGGTGAAGGTCGAGACACCTGGGCGCCCGGACGGTGCCCGGCGCGGCGCGGCGGCGTTCTACGAGCTGCTGCACGGCGGGCACCGGAGCGTGGTCCTCGACCCCGAAACCCGGGGCGGGCGGCGCGCGATGGCTGCGTTGGTGGCGGCCGCCGACATCGTCGTCGAGTCGTCGCGGCCGCGCGCGCTGGCCGGTTTCGGACTGGATGCCGAGGCGGCCGTCGCCGCCGGCGCGAGCTGGGTGTCGATCACCGCCCGCGGTCGGGGCTCGAACCGGGTGGGCTTCGGCGACGACGTGGCCGCCGGCAGTGGCCTGGTCGCCCACGGCCGCGACGGCGTTCCGCTGTTCTGCGGCGACGCCCTCGCCGACCCGCTGACCGGGCTGACCGCCGCCGCCCTCGCCATGACCGCGCCACCCGGCGGTGGCGGGGTGCTCTGGGATCTGGCGATGTCCGACGTGGTGACGGCAACGCTGGATCCCGGGGCGCCCCGCACGCCGTCGCCGGGCGCGCGGTGGGACGGCGGCCGGTGGCTGGTGGACACCGGGGCCGGACCGGTTCCGGTGGCGCCGCCGCGCCCGAGGTGCCCGGCCGGCCCGGCGGCCGCGAGCGGGGCGCACACCGCCGAGGTGCTCCGCGAGCTGGGCATCCCGTCCCCGTGACCGGGCTTCTCCTGCGCTCGGTCGAGCTCGCCGGCCGGCAGGTCCGCGATGTGCGGCTGGCCGGCGGCCGGATCGCCGAGGTCGGCGCGCTCGCCCGGTTCCCCGGTGAGCCGGCGTGGGACTGCCGGGGCGCGGCGTTGTTGCCCGGGCTGTGCGACCACCACCTCCACCTGCACGCTCTCGCCGCGGCGGATCGTTCGGTGTCCTGCGGTCCCCCGGCAACCGTCGACCCGGCCGCGCTGGGCACGGCGTTGGCCGACGCGCCGGCCGACGAGCACGGCTGGGTGCGCGGGATCGGCTACGTCGAGTCGGTGGCCGGTGAGTTGGACGCGGGCGCCCTGGACCGGCTGCACGCGGGCCGCCCGGTGCGGATCCAGCACCGCGGCGGCGCACTCTGGATGCTGAACGGCGCCGCGCTCCGCCACCTCGGCCTGGCCGGCGGCGAGCACCCCGGCATCGAGCGGGCCCGTGACGGGACGCCGACCGGGCGGCTCTGGCGGGCCGACGACTGGCTGCGTGGGCGGCTGCCCGCGAGTCGACCGCCGGACCTGGCCGGGGTGGGCCGCCGACTGGCCGCGCTCGGCATCACGGCGGTCACCGACGCCACCCCTGACCTGGCGCCGGAGGCGATCGACGCGATCACCGAGGCGCACCGGTCCGGGGCGCTGCCGCAGCGGCCGCAACTGCTGGGCGCGCCACCGGGGCACCCCGCCGCGGGGCCATCCAAGATCGTCCTGGCGGACTCCGGCCTGCCCGACCTGGACGCGCTCACCGAGCGGATCCGTGCCACCCACCTGGCCGGGCGACCCGTCGCGGCACACTGCGTCACCCAGGAGGCACTGGTGCTGCTGCTGGCGGCGCTGGACGACGCCGGATCCATGCCCGGTGACCGCATCGAGCACGCTGCCCTGGTGCCTGAGGGTCTACTCCCCGCCCTCGCCGCCTCGGGGCTGAGGGTGGTGACCCAACCGGGGTTCCTGGCCGACCGGGGCGACGACTATCTGCGCGACGTACCCGCCGAACAGCACGGCGATCTGTACCGCTGCCGCTCCCTACTCGACGCCGGAGTGCCGCTGGCCCTGTCCTCCGACGGGCCGTACGGCCCGCTCGACCCGTGGGCCGTCATCGCCGCCGCTGTGCACCGACGCACCGGCTCGGGCGCGGTGGTCGCCCCGGCGGAGCGGCTCACCCCGGTGCGGGCCTTGCACGGCTACCTCTCGACGCCGGGACACCCCGGGGGCCCGGCCCGCCGCATCACCGTCGGCGCGGCGGCGGACCTGGTACTGCTGCACACGCCGCTCGCCGAGATTCTCCGCGCCCCCCGCGCCGACGCCGTACGAGCCGTCCTCATCGCCGGCCGACCCGTCACTCGGATGGCATCCGTGGACGGATAGGGCTACACACCTCAGACAACACAGCAGCGAACCAGTCAGCCGCGGCCGGAGGAGCATTGGTGCAGCCGACGAACGAAACCCACCACCTGGTCCTGCTGCGCCACGCCAAATCCGCCTGGCCCGACGTGCCGGACGATCAGCGTCCGTTGGCGCCCCGCGGTCGACGTGACGCACCCGAAGCGGGGCGGTGGCTGCGCAGCTCCGGTCACACCCCGGACCAGGTCCTCTGCTCCCCCGCCCAGCGGGCCCGCCAGACCTGGCGACTCGCCGCCACCGGCCTGGACCCCGCGCCGCCGGTCGAGCACGATCCCCGGATCTACCAGGCTGACGTCGAGCTGCTCCTGCGGGTGCTGCGCGAGGTCCCCGAGCACATCGGGACGCTGCTG
>DASXJJ010000224.1:0-9076 GCA_036497465.1 Pseudonocardia sp.
CAACGGCAACTCCTCCGCCGAGCTCAAGCTCCGACCCGCCGCCCGCTCCACCTCCGAGGCGTACTCCTTCTTGATCTGCTCGAAGGTGATCTCCACGGGGCGTCTCCTCGGATCGAAGCGTGCGTCGGTGCGTGCGGTGCCGACAGTGCCGGCGCCTCCTCTGATGCTCCGGCACTGGTCCGTTCGGGTCTACGGTCGAACCGCCAGGAGTTCCGGCCGGGCAGTGGCCACGGCTGACAATTTCCCGCCACCTCCGTCGACTCGGCGCGGTTCACACTCCGATTCTGAGTATCATCACTATCCATCAGGGATAAACCCGTCCGGCGACGGTCAGGAACCGAGCCGGGTCCGCAGGTGCTCCGCGAGCAGGTCGTAACTGCGGTCCACCCCGTCCGCCATGCCGGTGGCCAGCGCGGCGTCCCTGGCCTCCTTCGACGGGTAGAGCACGGTGTCGGTCAGCGTCGTGCGGCCGTCGCGCTCGGTGAGAACCAGGGTGCCCACCGTCTCCGGCCACCCGTCGCCCCACGACTCGGTGCGCACCAGCCGCTCGTGGGGGCTGACCTCGCGGAACTCGCCGGTCATCTCCATCGTCGCGCCGTCGGCCTTGCGCCAGCCGAACCGCCAGGCACCGCCGGGGCGCAGGCCGATCTCGCAGATCGGCATCGTCCACCCCTCGGGACCGAGCATCCAGTTCGGCAGGTGCTCGACGCTGGTGAACGCCTCGAACACCAGCCGCCGTGGCGCGTCGAACGTGCGGCTCATCGACACCTCACGGTCCGACGGGGTGCTGAAAACGGTGCGCCGGGTGTCATTCGTCGTGCCCATGGTCCTTCTCCTTCATCCGTTGCAGGTACTCGTCCAGTCGTACGTAGCTCGCGTCCCAGAACCGCCGGTAGTTCTCCGCCCACTCCGCCACCTCCCGCAGCGGCGTCGCCTCCAACCGGCACGGCCGCCACTGCGCCTCCCTGCCCCGCGCGATGAGCCCGGCCCGCTCCAGCACCCGCAGGTGCTTGGAGATCGCCGGGCCGCTCATCTCGAACGGCTCGGACAGCTCCTTCACCGTCGCCGGCCCGTCGGTGAGCCGGGCCAGGATGGCCCGGCGGGTGGGATCGGCCAGCGCGGCGAACGTCATGCTCAGCGAATCGACGACCATCGTATAAAACCAATCGGTTATTTAACCTCGTGGTTATATAAGCAGGGCTGGAGAGCCGGCCGTCAAGGGGTGAAAACCGCAGCGTCCGGTGCGGCGAGGCACAGCGTTGGTCAACGGAACAGCAGAGCTGCTCCCGGACGCTCGAGCAGGACCCGCGTCGTGTTGATCAATGAGCCCGGCCGGCGGGTCGCGGTCGTGGCCGTTACAGGTCGGGGAGGACCCGCGCGGCGCCGAGCAGGCCGGCCACGAACGTCCGGGCCAGGTCGCCGACCACGTCGTCCGGCGGGGCGAACCGGGCGTCGTGCAACCCGGGCGCGTCCGGCGCACCGTCGTCGACCCCGACGAACAGCATCAGCGAGGGCGCCGCCCGGCCGTAGTGGGCGAAGTCGTCCGAGCCGCAGGAGCGGAACTCCAGGTCGGTGCGCAGCCCGTGCGCGGGCAGCTCGTCGCCCACCGCCGAGGCCAGCCGGGGATCGTTGCGCAGCAGTGGTTCGTTCTCCAGCACCTCGAGCGTTCCGGTGCAGCCGTACGCGGCGGCCGTGTGCTCGACGACCGCCCGCGCCGCGTCGACCAGCCGGTCCCGGTTGCCCGCCTCCAGCGCCCGCAGCGTGCCGTGCGCCCTGGCGACCGTCGGGATCACGTTGCTCGCGGTGCCCGCGTCGATCCGGCCGACGGTGAGCACGGCGCTGTCCAGCGGGTCGACCCGCCGGGACACCAGGTGGTGCAGCGACACCACCGTCTGCGCCAGAGCGAGCACCGGGTCGTCGGCCCGCTGTGGGTAGGCGGCGTGCCCGCCCCGGCCGGTGACGGTGATCAGCAGCTCGTCGCAGGACGCGTTCACCGTGCCGGGCCGGGTGCTCACCACGCCACGGGGCAGCACCGGCTGGACGTGCGCCCCGATCACCGCGCGCACGTCGTGCCGGGCGAACGCCGGGTCGGCCAGGACGTCCCCGGCGCCGGTCGGAGCGGCCTCCTCCCTCGGCTGCAGCACCAGGACCACCCCGAACGGCAGCCGGTCCGCGACCTGGCCCAGCGCCCGCGCCACCGCGACCAGCCCGGCGCAGTGCACGTCGTGCCCGCAGGCGTGCATGACGCCGTTGTCCGAGGCGTACGGCAGCCCGGTCCGCTCCACCAGCGGCAACCCGTCCAGCTCCGCGCGCAGCGCCACCGCCGGGCCGGTCGCCGGGCCGAGCCGCAGCACCCGTCCGGTGCCGGCCACCGCCTCGCCGGGCAGCCCGATCGCCGCGCACAGCGCCTCGGCCGTGTCGTCCTCCCGGCCGGACAGTCGGGGGTCGGCGTGCAGCCGGTGGCGCAGGGTCACGGCCGCCGGCAGCTCCGCCTCGACCAGGGCGGTCAGCTCGGCCCCGAAGCCCGCCCCCGGAGGCTCACCGTCGGAGATCACCACGGCCCTACGGTACGGCGGGCCGGACTGCCCGGCTCGGCAAGGTGACGCGCCCGCGCCCGGCTCAGCCGGGTCGCTCGCCGGCTGCCACCCCCGGGCCGGCCGCGCTCATCCGTCCAGCCGGTAGAGCCGGCGGGCATTGCGCGCGGCGATCATGCCGGCCACCCGGCGCGCGTCCGCCTCGGTGGTCTCGCCGGACCGGACCCAGCCACCGAGCACGTCGGCCACCGACCGGCGGAAGGCGCGCGCCGCGACCAGGTACAGCTCGGGCAGCCCGAACGCGTCGGAGGAGTAGAGCAGCTTGCCGAACGGGGCCAGCTCGAGCACCTCGGCCAGCAGCGCCGACGCGCGGAGCCCGACGTAGGTCGAGGCCAGGCCGACGTCCAGGTAGACGTGCCGGAACACCTGGGCCAGCCACGCCGCCTCCCGGTGGTACGGGTAGCAGTGCAGCAGCACGACCGGGGTACCGGTCGCCTCGGTGGCCCGGCAGAAGCCGACCAGCAGCGCCGGGTTGGCCCGGTGCAGGTCCTCGTCGGGGTCGCCGAACCCGGTGTGCAGCTGCACCGGCAGCCCGGTGTCCACGCCGCACCACAGCGCGTGCCGCAGCAGCACCGGGTCGGCCAGCCGCACCGGACCCCCGTCAGCGACCGCCACACCGCCGGCGGCACCACCGGCACCGGCGGCGGGACCCGCGCCCAGCCAGCGGTCCACCGCCACCGCGACCTCGGCGTCCGACGGCCGACCCGGCTCCACGTCGAAGCCGTACCGGTAGGCCAGCACCGACTTGCACGCCACCGCGCCCGCCGCCCGCGCGGACACGGCCGCGGCCACTGCCTCGGGGTAGTCGCCGGTGGCCAGCTCACCGGCGGTGATCCGCTCCGCGACGGCCTCGGCCACCGTCTCCAGCCGGAGCACCTCCCGAACCTCCGCGCCGGCCAGCGACGCCAGCTCCGGCAGCGCCAGCAGGTCGTCGGCGCGGAACCCGTGGTCGACCAGCAGCGTGGTGCCACCGGTCGCCCCGAACAGCCGGCGGCCCGCCTCCCCGGCGCCCAGCTCGGCCCGCCGCCGCAGGTAGTCCTCGCCGGGGGCGTGCGCCGGCAGGTCGAGCAGCGGCGCGCACTCCCGGCGGACGGCCAGCCCGAGCATCGAGTCGAACGGGTCGGCCCCCGGCGCCGGCGCGGGTGCCTCGGTCAGCAGCGCGCCGAACGCGGCCGGCTCGGACGGGCCGTCGACCACGCTGTGGCAGTGGTGGTCGACCAACGGCAGGTCGTCGATCCAGTCCATGCTGTGCTCAGTAGACCCAGCGGGTGGCGGCGATGATCCGGCCCGGGTCGGCGCCGGCGAACCGGGCGATCTCGGCGCGGCGGACGGCGATCAGCGTCTCGGTCAGCTCGGCGCCGAACGCGCCGCTCAGCACGGAGTCGGCGGCGAACGCGTCGACCGCATCGCTCAGCGCGGTGGGCAACCTGTCCACCCCCCGGGCGGCCCGTTCCGCGTCGGACAGCGTGGCCGGGTTGACCTGCACCGGCTCGGGCAGCCGCGCGCCGCCGTGCATCCCGGCCATCCCGGCGGCCAGCACGGCCGCGACCAGCAGGTACGGGTTCGCGGCCTGGTCGGCGCACTTGAGCTCGATGTTCGCCGCCCGGTCCTCCTCGCCCGCCGAGCCGGTGACTAGGCGCAGCGCCGCCTCCCGGTTCTCCAGGCCCCAGCAGGCGTACGCGCCGGCCCAGTGCGAGGGCACCAGCCGCAGGTAGCTGGCCACGCTCGGCGCGCCGACCGCCAGCAGCGCGGGCAACCGCTCCAGCACACCCGCGATGAACGACTCCGCCTCGCCGGTCAGCCCGAAACGCCGGTCGCCGCCGCTGAACAGGTTCGTCCCGTCCCGGTCGAACGACAGGTGCAGGTGCCCGCCGTTGCCCACCCCGCCCTCGGCGACGGCCGGCGCGAACGACACCTCCAGGCCGTGCCGGGCGGCGACCGCGCGGACCGTGGTGCGCACCAGCACGGCGGTGTCGGCGGCGGCCACCGGCGCCTCCGCGGTGACCGACAGCTCGAACTGCCCCGGTGCGTACTCGGGGTGGAACTGCGCGACCTCCACACCCTGTGCGGCCAGCGCGCGCACCAGGTCGACGGAGAAGTCGGCCACCTCGACCAGCCGGGCCATCCCGTAGGCGGGGCCGGAGGTGGCCGGCTGCCCGTCGCGGTAGAGCACCCACTCCACCTCGAACGCGGCCCGCGCGGTCAGCCCGGCGTCGGCCAGCTGCCCGGCCAGGCGCGCCGCGAGCAGCCGGGAGCACCCGGGGTGCGGCTGCTTGTCCTGGGTCAGCCGGTCGGCCGGCGACCACGCCCAGCCGGGCTGCGCGTGCAGTGCCACCACCCGGTCCAGGTCGGGCAGCAGCCGCAGGTCGCCGGCCGGGTTGGCGACCGGGGTGTCGGCGATCGAGTCGTCCGAGCCGAACGCGTCGAACACCGGGGTGGCACCGATGCCCCACACCGCGGCCCGCTCGAACGCCCGCACCGGCACGCCCTTGACCCGGGTGATCCCCGAGGTGTCCACGAAGGTCACCGCGACAGCGGCCACCTTGCGGTCCAGCAGCAGCCGCGCCACGTGCTGGGCCTGCTCCTGCCGGGACGGGGGTCTCGGCTGTCGCCCCCGGGCCGCCCTGGCCGACGCCTCCCGGGCCGCGGCTCGGGCCGGGCTCAACGCGACCTGCCAGTCCGACCCGGTACGCACTGTCTCGTCCACCCAGACCGCCTCCCTCATCCGGCCCTAGCCGCCAAGGGCCGGGCCGAAACATACTTCGGGATCTCCGGATGAGGAGGTTCCCATGCCTGCACCGGTTTCCCCCAGGGGTCTGCGCCGAAGTCTCTCCGTCTGGCAGGCGGTCGGGCTGTCCATCGCGCTGATGGCGCCGTCGATGGCCGCGAACATCAACCCGCAGGGGACGGCCGGATCGGTGGGGCGGGCGGTGCCGCTGGCGTTCCTGATCGCCACGGTCGGCGTGCTGCTGGTGGCCTACGTGTTCGTCCGGCTGTGCCAGCGGTTCCAGCACGCCGGGTCGGTGTACGCGTTCGTGGCCGCGGCGCTGGGCCCCCGCGCGGGCACCGTGGCCGGCTGGTCGCTGCTGGGCACCTACTGCTTCTACGGGGTGGTCACCTCCACCGCCTCCGGGATCTTCGGGGTCGCGTTCCTGACCCAGGTGGGCATCTGGCCGAACCCGCCCGGCTGGGCTCCGTTCCTGGTCAGCGGCCTATCCCTGGTGCTGGTGTGGCTGCTGACGGTGGTCCCGGCGCGCGGCGGCACCCGGGTGCTGCTGTCCGTCGAGGGAATCACCGTGGCACTGATCCTGGTGGTCTCGGTGGCCGTGCTGGCGCACCTGTTCGCCGGCACCGCGCCCGGCGGGCTGCGGCCCACCTGGAGCGTGTTCACCGTGGCACCGGGCACCGACGTCTCCACGGTGTTCCTCGGCGCGGTGTTCGGCTTCCTGTCCTTCGCCGGTTTCGAGGCGGCCGCCACCCTCGGCGAGGAGGCCAGGCAGCCCCGCCGGGACATCCCGAGGGCGATCCTGGGCACCGCGATCTTCGGCGGCTGCTACTTCGTGTTCGTCACCGCCGTCGAGGTGATGGGGTTCGGCGCCGACGAGGCGGGCGTGCAGGCGTTCACCCAGTCCAGCTCCCTGCTCGGCGACCTGGGCACCCGCTACGTCGGCGCCTGGGTGGGCGACCTGATCTCGCTGGGCGCGGCGGTCAGCGCGTTCGGCTGCGCGCTGGCCTGCGCGGTCGGCGGGTCCCGGTTGCTGTTCGCGCTGAGCCGCGACGCCGAGGGCGACCGGGGGCTCGGCCGGACGTCGAGGTCGGGCACCCCGGCGGCAGCCGCGGTCGTCGTGGTCCTGGTGATGTACGCGATCGTGGCCGTCTTCGCGCTGGGCGCCGGGATGTCGGCGATGGACGTGTTCCTGGCCAGCGGCACGATCGGCACGCTGATCCTGCTGGTCGTGTACCTGGTGACCACGGTCGGCGCGATCAAGCTGCTGTTCTTCACCCCGCCGGTGACGGTGCGCCGCTGGGAGCTGGTGGTCCCGCTGCTGGCGCTGGTGGTGCTCGGCTACACGGTGTACCGCAACGTGGTGCCCTACCCGACCGACGCCGCCGCCAGCTACCCGGTCATCGCCGGCGGCTGGATCGTGGTGGGCATCCTCGCGGTGGCCGCGTTCCCCCAGCTGGCCCGGTTCGGCCGGCGGGAGGAGATCGTGGCTCCGGAGGTGGCCGCGAAGAGCTGATGTCACGTTCGGCGGGGCTGCCCCGTCCCCCCGGTGTCCGACCACCACGGAGGGGAGAACGTGATGAACCCGAAGGTCCTCGTCATCGGCGCCGGCTACGCGGGGGTGAGCGCGGCCCGGAGACTGTCCCGGAGCGACGCGCGCGTCACCCTGCTCAACCCTCGGCCCGAGTTCGTCGAACGTATCCGGCTGCACCAGCTGACCGTGGGCAACCGGGACGCCACCATCCCGCTCGCCCGGCTGCTGCCCACCTCGACCGAGCTGGTCCTGGGCACCGCCGAGACCGTGGACGCCGCCGCGCACCGCGTCCGGCTCACCGACGGGCGGACGCTGGACTACGACCACCTGATCTACGCGGTGGGCAGCCGCGCGCACACCGACGTCGTCCCCGGGGCGGCCGAGCACGGGGTGACCATCGGTGAGCTGGACGGCGCGCTGGACGCCCGGCGCCGGCTGGCCGCGCTGCGCGACGGCGCGGCGGTCACCGTGGTCGGCGGTGGGCTGACCGGCGTCGAGATGGCGACCGAGCTGGCCGAGCAGCCGGGCCGCCGCGTCCGGCTGGTCACCGACGGCCCGGTGGCCCCCAGCGTCGGCGACCGCGGCCGCGACTACCTGCGCCGCTATCTCGCCGGCCAGCGGATCGAGCTGATCGAGCACGCGGGTGTGGCGGAGATCGACCCGGCGAAGGTGCTGCTCGCCGACGGGCGCGCGCTGGACAGCGACCTGACCGTGCTCACCACCTCGTTCACGCTGCCGGAGCTGGCCCTGCGCAGCGGGCTGCCGGTGTCCGGGCGCGGCGCGCTGCTCGTCGACCCGACGCTGGCCTGCGTGGGCGCCCCGGACATCGTCGGCGCGGGCGACGGCGCCCTGGTCGACGGCAACCCGGTGCGGATGAGCTGCCAGGCCGCCATCCCGCTGGGCGTGCACGCGGCGGAGACCGTGCTGCACCGGGCGGCGGGCACCGAGCCCAGGCCGCTGCGCACCCGGTTCACCGGGCAGTGCATCAGCCTGGGCCGCCGCTCGGCCCTGTGGCAACGCTCGGACTCCGCCGACCGGCCCACGTCGTTCATCCTCACCGGCCGGCCCGGGGCGCTGCTGAAGGAGCAGATCTGCCGCTCGACGGTGGGGATCGGGCTCAACCCCCGGCTGGCCCGGCTGTCCATGAGCTGGAGCTGACCCGCCGCTGCCGGCCGCGGCCGGGCCGCCGGCCCGGGGCGACGGGCCACGGCAGGGTGAGTGCCCCGCCGACGCCCAGCGCATGCCACCGAGGGGCCAGCTCGTCCAGCCGGTCCACCGCGGCGGCCAGCTCGCGCTCCGTCGCCCCGGCGGCGGCGAGCCGGTCCGGCGCGGTGGCCGCTGGGAGCGGCTTGCCGCGCGGGCCGTGCCGGGCCTGCCAGGCGGCGAAGGCCACCGCGGCGAGCCGCTCGGACCGTCCGACGTCGGCACCCGGGGTGTTGCGCCGGGCCATCGCGCGGGCGGTCCGGCGGGTGCGGAGCTGGTCGACCGGGCGGAAGGTGCTCGCGTCCCCGCCCCCCGCGAGCTGGCCGTAGATGCCCTCCCGCAGCCGCCAGTGCCGCTCCACCATGAGGTGCACCAGGTCGTGCTGCAGGTGCTCGTGACAACCCGGCGCGGGTTCCATCCGCGGCCGGGGCGCCCGCGGGCCCAGGTCGACCGTCACGCTGTACCGGCGCTCCCCGGTGCGGCTGAAGGTCACATCCATGCCCGCGACCGTAGGTCGGGCGGCCCGGTTCCTCGCGCGAGCTCCGCCGGACGGTCGGTTCCGCGAGCGGTGCACCGACCGTTCCGGTCATAGTTCTTGACTAACTAGTCCATAACGGCGCAGGATCGAACCATGACGACAACGACCGCATCGCCGAGCACCGAGCTGGAGGGCCGCCGCGCCCTGGTCACCGGAGGTTCGAGGGGTATCGGGGCGGCCATCGCGCGCCGGCTCGCCGCCGCCGGGGCCACCGTGCTGACCGCCGCCCGCGCCCGCACCGAGGACACCCCGACCGAGGCCAAGTTCGTCGTGGCCGACCTGCGCACCCCGGACGGCATCCGGGCGCTGGCCGACACCGCGCTGGAGCAGCTCGGCGGCATCGACATCCTGATCGACAACGCCGGCGCGGGCGCGGCCTACACCGGAGGGACCGCGGCGATCCCGGACGAGGACTGGCAGGAGGCGTTGGACATCAACTACCTGGCCGCCGTCCGGCTGGACCGCGCGCTGCTGCCGACGAT
>DASXJJ010000225.1:0-34379 GCA_036497465.1 Pseudonocardia sp.
CACGAGCACCTGAGCCAGTACCGACCAACGGCCCAGCTCGGCCGATGCCTGCACCGCCCGGACGAAATCGGCGGAGAAACGCCGCCGCTCAGCCGGCGGCAGCAGCTCCACCCACGGGAACTCCTCGACCAACGCGTCGTCAGCATCCGCGGCGGGCAGATGGGCCAGGACGTTGCGCAGCGCGCGGGCAGCGGCGAGCGCACCCTGGGTCACCGACTCGGTATCTGCCGGCCGAGGCCCTCTACCAACCCGACCTGGCCCGCCTTGGGTTCGCTTCAGCGGTGGGCACCGCTGAAGGGGAGCAACCGGTCCCGCTGTCGCGTCATACTCGCCGATGTGGCCGACCTGGACCGGCTGGCGTTGATGGTTTCGCGCCGCGAGCTGTACCAGCCCGAAGGCCCGGCGGTGGCGATCGCGAGGACCTCCACGTCAAGTCCATCACCGGCCAGTACATCGAGGATCGACGCCAGTTCATCGTCGATACGCCTGACGGGCAGGTCTGCTCGCGGGTAGAATAGAGCCGGTTCGTTGTCCCGCAAAGGGCCGAAACACCGCATAGTTTCGCTAAATCTGCCGGCGATTGAGTCTGCTGGGGTACCAGGACTCGAACCTAGACCGACTGAACCAGAATCAGTCGTGCTGCCTGATTACACCATACCCCATTGTTCACACAATACCGCGCCCGACGCTCGTGGGCGATACCGCCAATCGCAGACCGTGTCGGATAACTTCCCACTCCGCCTGGACCCGACACATAAAGCCCAGGTGTCCGACACCACCGACGGTCGCGTCGTTGACCTGGACCTTACGTGTGCTCGGTTAGCGAGCGGAATGGCTCTGTGCCCGCGTCCCAGAACTACTTGCTCTAGCCGCCAGCAGAGCTATCCGGTGGGTGTCAGGAGCGCTGAAGCTGCCGGACGGTCATGCGGATCTGCCCGGCGTCGGTCTGGGCCTGCTGGGCCTGGTTGTGCGCCTGCTGGGCCTGGTCCTCGGCCTGCTGAGCCTGCTGCGAAGCCTGGTCCGCCCGCTCCTGGGAGCCCTGAGCCCGCTGATGGGCCTGCTTTGCATCATTGTCCGCCTGCTGCAGCTGGTTCTGCGCCTGCTGAGCCTGGCCCTGCGCCTGCTGAGCACGCTGATTCGCCTGCTGCGCCTCGCTCTGGGCCTGCTGGGCCTGGTTCTGCGCCTGCTGCAGCTGAGCCTGGGTCTGCTGCGCCTGACCCTGGGCCTGCTGAGCCTGGTTCTGCGCCTCCCGCGCCTGATTCTGCGCCTGCCCCGCGGCGCTGCGCGCGTGCTGGGCCAGCTGCCGTGAACCCTGCGCGTCCTGCTGCGCCTGCCGAGCCTGATCTTCGACCCGCTGCAGATCCCGCTGCAACTCACTGATCGCCAGGCGATTGAACGTGCTCTCGTCCTGGTGCCGCTGGCCCTGGGAACCCTCGAGGCCCCGTTCGCCCCGTTCGCCCCGGTCGCCCCGGTCGCCAAGGTTGGACTGCTTTGGTGTGGACTGGGCAGAAGTCACGCGTATTACCTCATTCATCGTTTATTGATTCCCCAAAAATAGGGGACGAACCGATGCGCAGCCCGGCCGACATGTGCATTTCGCTCAATGCGGTCTCCGCGACGACCGGCCTGAGGAGGATTCCACTATCTCCCCGTCAGCCAGGCGCGATAGCGACCGCCTAGAAGGCCGGTCACGACACCCCGCCGCTCGGGCACGATCGAAAATCCTTCCCACCGGAGCAGCGCACCTGCAATTACCCTCTACCGCCACGCACGGGGAGCCTACCGCCGTACGAGTACGTTATTTCAGTGACGTTACGCCGTCCTGACAATCCGTGTGATCCACCTGGCTTCACGTTTTACGGATACTCACCAAATGCTCCCACAGTGAGGTTTGTGAGAATTATGAGAAATCGAGAAGGGAACGACAACCGGACACCCCCGGCCCGCGGTGGCATGCTCAGAGCGCGGGGCGCAGCGGCCCGAGCGGCTGGGTGTTCTCGACGTTGTCGACGATGTTATCGACGAGGGGGTCTTCCATCGGCCACAACCGGTGACCCCAGCGCATGGTTGCACCGTGGGAGTAGTTAGCGATGCTCAAGAGATCGGATCGTCGTGCCCGAGCTCAGTGCCCGCCGCCGCCGGCTCGTGCTGGCGATCTGCTGCCTGAGCCTGCTGGTCGTCGGCATAGACAGCACGATCGTCAACGTCGCGCTCCCCTCCCTGCGCCGCGACCTCGGCGCCTCGGTGCCCAGCCTGCAGTGGACGATCGACGCGTACACCCTCATGCTGGCCAGCTTCCTGATGCTGGCCGGGTCGACCGCCGACCGCGTCGGGCGCCGCCGGACCTTCCAGACCGGGCTCGCGTCGTTCGGCCTCGGATCGTTGCTATGCAGCCTCGCGCCGAGCGTGGGATGGCTCATCGCCGCCCGCGCTACAGGCATGCGGCGGGTGCATGCTCAATCCGGTGGCCCTGGCGATCATCACCAACACCTTCACCGAGCGGGTCGAGCGGGCCAGGGCGCTCGGCATCTGGGCCGCGGTGTTCGGGCTGTCGCTCGGACTGGGACCGATCGTCGGTGGCGCTCTGGTCGACTCCGCCGGGTGGCGCTCGGTATCGGCCGGGTCGAGCTCGACCTCCTCGCCACCATCGATGCTGGTCACGATGGTCGGAACAGCGAACCGGCGACGGGCTAACAGCTCCCGCAGCTCGGTGGGATCAGCCAGCACCGCGGGGTCGACTCCCGTGACATAGCCCCCCCCCGCGCCATCAGCGTCGACCGCGGCCGGTTCAAGGTCGTGGTCGAGCCCACCGAAGCGCGGGGCGGGCCGCCGCGCGCGCTGCAGCCGAAGCTTTCTTCTGCGAACGCTTTCGGTTTCCGTGACCAGCCGAACTCACCCCCCCACAGTCCCAGATCCACCCCGGCCTTTGACGAGGTCCCACTCCTACTGCCACGAGACGCCTCCGGGGACTTGACACGAATAGAAGCGTCTACCGCTGGGAGTACTAGGACAGACCACCTTGCTGGACGAGAACCCCGTGACACTTCGGTGTGCTGCGTTTGTCAGTAACGGGTCGACACACTTCACGGCTTGTCGGGGCCTGCCGATCTCCTATTGGCGCTCCGGGCAGCCATGGTGCATGATGAACTCATCGACCAGTGAACTCGTCTGGAGATCGCTATGGGGGTTGCTCGCCGGCCTTCCGGTCAATGGAGGGCACGCGTCATAGGCGCTGACGGCCGGGAACGCGCCGCCCACTTCCCCACCAAGACGCTCGCCAAGAGGTGGGAGACGGAGCAACTCGCTGCCCGTAACCGTGGCCAGTTCGTGGACCCGAGCGATACAACCACCGTCGTCGAGTATGCCCGTATCTGGGCGGCGAGTCGCCCGCACCGACCTTCCACCGCGTATAGAACACGAGCGATGATAGAGAAGCACATCGCTCCGACCCCGCTCGCGGCCAGACGCTTGGTGACGGTGCGGCCGAGCGAAGTCCAAGCATGGGTGACCGACCGGTCCAGCGTCATGGCTCCGTCCACCCTCCGGCTCTTGGTGGGCTTACTACGCTCCGTGTTCGCAAGTGCAGTGCTCGATAGGCTGGTCGCCACCACGCCAGTGGTGCGCATCAAGCTGCCTGACAGCCGACGCGGGCGAGTCGTTCCCTTGACGATTGAGCAAGTTCAGACACTGTCTGAAAACGTGGCTCCTCGTGCAAGAGCGATGATCATAACTCAGGCAGGCTTGGGCCTTCGTTTAGGAGAGATACTCGGATTACGAGTATCAGACGTGAACTTCTTGAATCGGACCGTACGTATTGAATTCCAGCGAGACCGAGAGACGATGGGACTGGTAGCACCCAAGACGCCGCGATCTCGAAGGACAATCCCGTTACCGAGGGTTGTGGCCGACGCGCTGGCCGCTCATTTGTCAGAATACTCGCCTGCCGCCGACGGGGGAATTTTCACGGGCGATCGGGGAAAGCCGTACATGCATACCTACGTACATGCCAAAATAATTCAGCCAGCGGTCAAGGCCAGCGGTCTTCCAGGAGGAACCACGACGCATGATTTACGGCACCATTTCGCATCGGTGCTGCTTCAGGCCGGTGAGTCGGTCGTCGCCGTCGCGGAGTACCTCGGGCACGAGAACGCCACCCTCGTTCTGTCGACCTACGGTCATCTGATGCTCAACAGCGAAGATCGAATGCGACAAGCCATCGACGAGGCCTGGGCTCCGAAGCTGGGCGCCGCAGCGCTTTAGCTGTCAACCCGGACCAAAGCCGGACCGCCGTCCTCGATCACGGCTCTGACCAGGCATTTCATTGCGGCTTGGCTGTACACCTACTACAGCCACCGGCCGGCGTTGCTGGAACGCTGGCACCCGGGGCCCGGGGTGCTGCTCACCGGCGACGTCGAGGAGTTCCTCGGCCGGCCCGGCTACCGGGTCGACGCCGCCGGGGCGCGGTTCGACGCGGCCACGCTGCCGCCCGCCCGCCGCGACTCGGCCCGGTTCGTGGCCGACCTGCTGCGGGCCAGCGGCTCCCGGCCGGCCCGCACCGGCTGCTTCGGGCTGCACGAGTGGGCCATGGTCTACCGGGACGGCGACGCGCGGCGGCACGAGCAGCTGCCGCTGCGGCTCGGGGCCGCCGGAACCGACGCGGTGGTCGAGTCGCTGCCGCTTCGGTGCACCCACCACGACGCTTTCCGGTTCTTCACCCCCGGCCGCCGTCCCGCGCAACGCCGGGGCGCCGACCCGCGCGGGCCAGGTCGCCACCGAGCAGCCCGGATGCCTGCACGTGACGATGGATCTCTACAAGTGGGCCTTCAAGCTCGCGCCGGCAACCCCGTCCGGGCTGACCGCCGACTGTTTCGAGCTCGCCGTGACCGCCCGCGAGCTGGACATGCGGGCCAGCCCGTACGGCCTGGCCGGGCTGGGTTACCAGCCGGTGCGCATCGAGACCCCGGCCGGCCGCGCGGAGTACGCGCGGACCCAGGCCGACCTGGCCGGACGGGCCGCGCCGCTGCGGGCCCGGCTGCTGGAGGTGGCCGACCTGGTGGTTCCCACCGGTCCGTAGGCTTTGGGCCCGACGAGGTGGGGGGAACCACGGTGGCCAACGACGACGAGCGCATTGCGCTGTTCCTGGACTACGAGAACCTGGCGATCGGCGCCCGCGACGGGCTGGGGGTGTCCCCGTTCCAGTTCGGCCCGGTGGCCGACGCGCTGGCCGAGCGGGGCCGGGTGGTGACCCGGCGCGCCTACGCGGACTGGTCCTCGTTCGACGACGACCGGCGGCTGCTGGCCCGCGCGCAGGTGGAGCTGATCGAGATCCCGCAGCGGATGGGGCTGTCCCGGAAGAACGCCGCCGACATCAAGATGGCGGTCGACGCGATCGAGCTGGCCTACGAGCGCGGCTTCGTGACCACCTTCGCCATCGGCACCGGCGACTCCGACTTCACCCCGCTGGTGAACAAGCTGCGCGAGATGGACAAGCGGGTCATCGGGATCGGCGTCCAGTCGTCGACCTCCGCACTGCTGCCGCCGGCCTGCGACGAGTTCCTGTTCTACGACCGGCTGCCCGGGGTGGAGCCGGGCCAGGTCCCGGTCCGGGGCGGCGGCGGGTCGCGGCGCCGGCGGGTGGCCGAGCCGGAACCGCAGCCGGAGGAGGACGAGGACGAGGTCGCCAGCACCGTCGAGGTGGCCGACGTCGGCGCGCTGGTCGCCAGCACCCTGGCCGGGCTGCAACGGCACGCCGACGGCCCGGTGCTGTCCTCCCGGCTCAAGCGGGCCGTGCTGCGCAAGGACCCGACGTTCGACGAGGCCGACCACGGGTTCCGCGGCTTCGGCGAGCTGCTGCGGAACCTGGAGACCCAGCACGTCGTCGAGTTGCACTGGGGTTCCGCCCAGGGCGACCCGGAGGTCACCTTCCCGGAGAACGAGTCGGCCACCGGGGAGGGCTTCCAGCTGCTCCTCGACGTGGTGCGCGACCTGGAGTCGTCCGGCGGGCCGCCGCAGCTCAGCGGCCTGAAGAACCAGCTGCGCAAGCGGTCGGCGAAGTTCAGCGAGAAGCGCTACGGGTTCAACAGCTTCCTGTCCTTCGCCAAGGCGGCCCGGGCGCGGGACCTGATCGAGATGGACTGGGACGACAAGGTCGGCGACTACCTGCTGCGGCTGCCCGGCTGACCTCGGGTCAGCGGGCCAGGTAGCGCAGCACAGCGGTGTCGCCGAGGGAGCCCACCTCGGCCAGCCGCAGCCGCCGAGCCGGGTCGGCCGAGCGCGGGCCGAGCAGCCGGGGCGCGGCCGGATCGCCCACGAAGCACGGGGCCACGGCCAGCCGCAGCTCGTCCACCGCGCCGGCGTCGAGGAACAGCGCGTGGACGACCGCGCCGCCCTCCACCAGCAGCCGCCGCACCCCCCGCGCGGACAGGTCGGCGAGCACCGCCGCGAGCTCCACGCGCTCGCCGACCTCGCGCACGGTGGCCGCCGACCCGAACCGGCGGGCGGCGGCCCCGGCGACCTCCCGGGGCAGGTAGAGCAGCGGGGGCACCTCGCCGACGGTGAACAGCGCCGCCGCCGGGTCGAGCCGCCCGGAGGCGCTGAGCACCACCCGCGCGGGGCTCTCCGGCAGCCCGAGCGCCACCCGCGCTGCCCGCCGCGCGGGCGAGCGGACCAGCAGCCGGGGGTTGTCCGCGCGGGCGGTGCCCGCCCCGACCAGGACCGCGTCCACGTCGGCGCGCAGCCCGTCGACCGCGTCCAGGTCCTCCGGCGAGGACAGCACCAGCCGGTCCGGGCCGGTGTCGTCCAGGCAGCCGTCCAGCGACACCGCCGCGGACAACACCACGTACGGCCGGTTCACCGGCCCGACGCTACCGGCAGCCCCGGTGGCCCCCGGGTAGGGCGTCGGCTCAGGAGGTGTAGGCCTCCAGCGGCGGGCAGGAGCACACCAGGTTCCGGTCGCCGAACGCCCCGTCGATGCGCCGCACCGGCGGCCACACCTTGCCCTCGGTCTCGCCCGTCGGGTAGGCGGCCAGGTCGCGCGGGTAGGGGTGGTCCCACTTGTCGACCAGGCAGGCCGCGGTGTGCGGGGCGCCGCGCAGCGGGTTGTCCTCCACCGGCCACTCCCCCGCCGCGACCCGGTCGATCTCCGCCCGGATGGAGATCATCGCGTCGCAGAACCGGTCCAGCTCGGCCAGGTCCTCGCTCTCCGTGGGCTCCACCATCAGGGTGCCCGCCACCGGGAAGGACATGGTCGGGGCGTGCAGCCCGTAGTCGGCCAGCCGCTTCGCCACGTCGTCCACGGTCACGCCGGTCGACGAGGTCAGCGGGCGCAGGTCGAGGATGCACTCGTGGGCGACGAACCCGCCGTTGCCGGTGTAGAGCACCGGGTAGTGCGCGGACAGCCGGCGCGCCACGTAGTTGGCCGCCGCCACCGCCACCAGGGTGGCCCGGCGCAGCCCGTCGGCACCCATCATCCGCAGGTACGCCCAGGAGATCGGCAGCACTCCGGCGCTGCCGTACTCGGCCTGGGAGACCGCACCGACGCCCCGGCCCGGCAGGTACGGCGCCAGGTGCTCGCGCACGGCCACCGGCCCGACGCCCGGCCCGCCGCCGCCGTGCGGGATGCAGAACGTCTTGTGCAGGTTCAGGTGGCTGACGTCGCCGCCGAACTGGCCGGGCTTGGCCAGCCCGAGCAGCGCGTTGAGGTTCGCCCCGTCGACGTACACCTGGCCGCCCGCCTCGTGCACCGCCGCGCACACCTCGCCGACGCCCGCCTCGTACACGCCGTGCGTGGACGGGTAGGTGATCATCAGCGCGGCCAGCGCCGAGCCGTGCTCGTCGATCCTCGCCCGCAGGTCGGCCAGGTCGACGTCGCCCTGCTCGTCGCATGCCACCACGACCACCCGCATGCCGGCCATCACCGCCGAGGCGGCGTTGGTGCCGTGCGCGCTGGCCGGGATCAGGCACACGTCGCGGTGCCCCTCGCCCCGGTCGCGGTGGTAGCCCCGGATGGCCAGAAGCCCGGCCAGCTCGCCCTGGCTGCCCGCGTTGGGCTGCAGCGACACGGCCGCGTAGCCGGTCAGGTCGGCCAGCCACCGCTCCAGGTCGGCCACCATCGACAGCGTGCCCTCGGCGTCGGCGGCCGGAGCGTGCGGGTGCAGGTCGGAGAACCCGGGCCAGGTGATCGGCTCCATCTCGGCGGTGGCGTTGAGCTTCATGGTGCAGGAGCCGAGCGGGATCATGCCCCGGTCCAGCGCGATGTCCTTGTCGGCCAGCCGGCGCAGGTAGCGCAGCATCGCCGTCTCCGAGCGGTACCGGTGGAACACCGGGTGGGTCAGGTACTCCGACTCCCGGCGCAACCCCTCGGGCAGCCCGTCCGGGGTGACGGCATCCAGCGCGTCCAGCCCGGCGACGTCCACGGTCACCCCGAACGCGGCGGCCACTGCGACCAGGTGCTCCCGGGTGGTCAGCTCCGAGCAGGACACCCCGACGCGGCCGGCGTCCACCCGGCGCAGCGTGATCCCTGAGTCGTGGGCCGCGTCGAGCACCGCGTCCGCCCGCCCGGCCACCTCGGCGACGAGGGTGTCGAAGAACCCGGCCGGGCCGACCGCCACCCCGCCGTCGCGCAGCGCGGCCGCGAGCACGCAGGCCATCCGGTGCGCGCGGGCGGCGATGGCCCGCAGCCCGTCGGGCCCGTGGTGGACGGCGTACATCGAGGCGACCACGGCCAGCAGCACCTGCGCGGTGCAGATGTTGCTGGTCGCCTTCTCCCGGCGGATGTGCTGCTCGCGGGTCTGCAACGCCAGCCGCAGCGCCGGGGTGCCGTCGGCGTCCCGGGACACCCCGACCAGCCGCCCGGGCAGCTGGCGGCGCAGCTCGTCGCGCACCGCCAGGTAGCCGGCGTGCGGGCCGCCGAAGCCCAGCGGCACGCCGAACCGCTGCGTCGAGCCGACCGCGACGTCGGCACCGATCTCGCCGGGCGGGCGCAGCAGGGTCAGCGCGAGCGGGTCGGCGGCCACCACGACCTTCGCGCCCCGCTCGTGCGCGTCGGCGACCAGCGCGGCGTGGTCGACCACCGCCCCGGAGGCACCCGGGTAGCTCAGCAGCAGCCCGTAGAACTCGCCGTCGGGCAGCCCGTCGCCCAGCTCCGCCTCGACGATCTCGATGCCCAGCGGCTCGGCCCGGGTGCGCAGCACGGCCAGCGTGCGGGGCAGCGTGTCGGCGTCCACCACGAACCGGGCGCTCGCCGGCCGGCCGGCCCTGCGGACCAGGGTCATCGCCTCGGCGGCCGCCGTCGCCTCGTCCAGCACGGAGGCCCCGGCCACCGGCAGCCCGGTCAGGTCGGACACCACGGTCTGGAAGTTCAGCAGCGCCTCCAGCCGGCCCTGGCTGATCTCCGGCTGGTAGGGGGTGTAGGCGGTGTACCAGGCCGGGCTCTCCAGCACGTTGCGCAGGACGACCGGCGGGGTGACCGTGCCGTGGTAGCCCAGGCCGATCATCGGCACGGTCGGGGTGTTGCGGGCGGCCAGCGCTCGCAGCTCGGCCAGCGCCTCGGACTCGGTGGCGGCCGGGGGCAGCGTGCTCGCCCGCTCGGCGGCGTCCCGGATGCCCGCCGGCAGCGCACGGTCGGCCAGCTCGTCCAGCGACCCGACCCCGATGGTCTCGGCCAGCCGGGTCAGCGCCGCCGCGTCCGGGCCGATGTGCCGGTCGGCGAACGGGGTGCCGCGTTCCAGCTCGGTGAGCGTCGGGCGGGCGGCGGGATCGGTGCGGGTCATCTGTCCTCCGGGACGCGGGCAGCCGTGGGCGCCCTCCCCCTCTGTCGGTGCCCGCACGGGCGCCTGAGAGATTCACCCGGGACGGACCGGGCTTTCCCCGTCGGCGAGCGGAACGCTCCGCTCTTTCCAGAGGTGTCTCGCCCGCGCGGTCCGGGTGCCTGAGAGATTCCGGGGAGGATTTGCTCCTTCGGCGCCCGGCCGCTGGCGGCGGCCGGGACTCTCCCGCGTGGGTTTCGGCGACGACGCTGGCCAGCCTACCGGCGGGAACGGCCGATGGCAGTACGCCGACGGGCGCGACCTGGCGTCACCCGCCGGCGGCGGCCGCCCGCAGCCGCGTGTCGTACCCGTCGGCGAGCCGGTTCAGCGCGTCCGCGCAGTCGCCGGTGAACGACGACCCGTGCATCACCGCGAGCGTGCGCGGCCCGAGCGTGGCCAGCCTGCGCAGCGTCGGACCGGTGTACGGGGTCAGGCAGGTCGCGCGGAACATGTCCTCGGCCTGCTCGGCGGGAGCCACCACATCGTTCTCGGTGAGGGCCGGCCCGTTCCCGACCTGGCTGAGCAGGTCGCCGCACAGCAGCGTCCCGGTGACCTCCTCGTAGAGCACCCCGGCCTCCCAGCCGTGCGGCACGTGCGGGGTGTCCAGGTAGCGCACCCGCCTGCCGCCCAGGTCGAGCACCTCGCCGTCGGCCAGCGCCCGGGGCGGCCGGTCGGCCATCTCGCCGAGCGAGACCATGCAGGCCGTCTGCCCGTGCGCGACCTCGGCGTTCGGCGCGGCGGCCAGGAACTCGTTCATCGAGCCGCACTCGTCGGACTCCACGTGCCCGAAGGTGAGCCAGCGCAGCCGGTCCAGCGGCACGATCCGGCCGATCTCGTCCGCGACCGCCCCGAACATGGAGCGGTGCCCGAGGTGGAACAGCAACGGCTGCTCGGCGGCCAGCAGGAACTGGTTGAAGGTGAACCCGGTCGGGCCGATCTCCGGGACGAACGTCGAGATCCGGTACACACCGTCGGCGATCTCGTCGGTCCGTGTCATCGGTCCGGTCATCGCGGCCTCCCGGCTTCGATGGTGCCGCGCGCGGCGCGGGCGGCGAGAACAGCCACACTTCGGCGGGGTGTCAGCCCGCCCGACGGGTCAGCTGATGGCCTTGGTGGCCCGGCGGCGGCTCAGCTCGTCGACCGGCGAGTCGGGCACGGCCAGCCCGTCGGCCCGCTCGGCGGGGAACTCCCGGATGGTGCCGGTGATCTCCCGCATCGCGCCGCCGATGGCGATGCCGAACACACCCTGGCCGCCCTGCAGCAGGTCGACGACCTCCTCCGGGGAGGCGCACTCGTAGACGGTGGTCCCGTCGGACAGCAACGTGATGCCGGCCAGATCGCGGATGCCCCTGGCGCGCAGGTGGTCGACGGCGAGGCGGATGTTCTGCAGCGAGACCCCCGCGTCCAGCAGCCGCTTGACCACCTTCAGCACGAGCACGTCCTTGAAGGAGTACAGCCGCTGGGTGCCGGAGCCGGCGGCGCTCCGGATCGAGGGCACGACGAGCCCGGTGCGCGCCCAGTAGTCCAGCTGGCGGTACGTGATACCCACAACCTGACAGGCCGTCGGCCCCCGGTAGCCGGAGGCCTCATCCGGGAACCCGTCGGCGAGCGCCGAGTCCGGGAAGAGCTCACCCTGCTCCGCCGGTACCTCGTGCTCATCAGGCCGATCGGAATCCATACCGCTGACCGTAAGGCGACGTCAGCGGCGGGTCAACGCGACGCGCGGCAACCTTCGATGGTGACTCTAGGGTTGGGCGCCGCGGAAGTCCTCCGGGGAGACGGAGTCGAGGAACTCGCGGAACTTCTCCACCTCGTCCTCCTGCTCGTCCGGGATGATCAGCCCAGCCTCGGAGAGCACGTTCTCCTCGGCGTGGATCGGCACCCCGACCCGCAGCGCGAGGGCCACCGAGTCGCTCGGTCGCGCGGACACCCGGGCGCCGCCGTCGAAGACCAGCTCGGCGAAGAAGGTGCCCTCCTGCAGGTCGGTGATCCGCACCTGCTCCAGCCTCCGGCCCAGAGACTTGATCACGTCCTTGAGCAGGTCGTGCGTCAGCGGCCGGGCCGGCTTGACACCCTGCTGCTCCAACGCGATCGCGGTCGCCTCCACCGAGCCGATCCAGATCGGCAGGTAGCGGTCGCCGTTGGTCTCCCGCAACAGGAGAATGGGCTGGTTCGCGGGTAGCTCGACCCGCACACCCACGACGCGCATCTCGCTCACGAGCTCACCTCGCTGCGCTCGGCGTGTCCGTGAACCACGGCTGCTGTGACATTGGTTCGCTCGCTACGCTCGCTCACGCGTCACGCCTCCCTCCCCGACGGGGACTCGCACCACCTGATGCCTCAGTGCTGGCTTTTATTGTCGGGTTGGATCCACCGGATCCTGGTACCAGGAGACGCTACACGGGCGGGCGGCGGTTCGCGCGTCATCCGGCGACGGGTTGGCCATCCGCCGGGAATTCACCGGGGTAAACCCTCCCGTAACCCGACCCGGATCAACAGCGCGTGCAGCCGCATCGACAGACCGGCCATCTCGCGCAGCAGGTCCTCCGCGCGCGCCTGGGCGTCCGGGTCGCGCTGCCGGGCCACCGGACCTACCACCTGCTGCAACAGCCCGGTCTCCCGGTCCGCCGCCGCACGGAACGCGCGCAGGTGCCTCGGTTCGATGCCGAACTCGGTGAGCGCGCTGGCCGTGCGGGCCAGGTCGACCGCGTCGGTGTCGTAGAACCCGGCCGCGCCCGCCCGCACGATCCCGTACTGCTCCAGCGCGGCCAGCATCGACGCGTCGATCTCCGCCTCGGCGAGCAGGTCCTCGCGGGTCAGCCGCACCTTCACCGGCGGTGGCGGGGACTCGGGCTCACCACTGGGCACCACCACCAGCGGCCGGGATTCCCCGCCGGCCGCCGAGCCCACCTGGTCGCGCTCGTCCAGCTGCTGCTTGATGACCTTGAGCGGGAGGTAGTGGTCCCGCTGGGCGGCCAGCACGAAGCGCAGCCGGTCCAGGTCCGCCGCGGCGAACTGCCGGTAGCCCGAAGCGCTGCGGGCCGGCGACACCAGGCCCTCCGACTCCAGGAACCGGATCTTGGAGATGGTCACGTCCGGGAACTCGTCGCGGAGCCGGTCGAGCACCGCTCCGATGCTCAACCGACCGTCCTCGGCACCCCTGCCCCGTGACCACTGCGGGGCGGTCACCCGCGCCCCTGGCCCGCCCCCTGACCGGCATCGCGCGGCCCGGCCAGGAAGACCAGACGGAACTTGCCGATCTGCACCTCGTCACCGTTGGCCAGCACCGCGGTGTCGACCGGCTCGCGGTTGACGTAGGTGCCGTTCAGGCTGCCCACGTCGACGACCACGAACTCGCCGATGTCGCGGCGGAACTCGGCGTGCCGGCGGGAGACCGTCACGTCGTCGAGGAAGATGTCGCTCTCCGGGTGCCGGCCGGCGCTGGTCGTCGCCTGGTCGAGCAGGAACCGGGATCCCGCGTTCGGACCGCGGCGCACCACCAGGAGCGCGGAACCGGGCGGCAACGCCTCCACGCCGGAGATCGGTTGCTCCGCGGGCGGCGCCTCGTGCTCGGCGAGGAAGTCGGCCCGGAAGACCGACGTGGTCTCGGGGGAACGCTCCGGTGGTACGCCGGGCCCGTCGTTGGTGGTCACCTCGGGGTCTCCTCCTGCGCGAAGTCGGTGGGCCGCGTCGGCGGTGCTGGGTCGGGGCCCAACGTACCGCGCGGCGTGCGGGTCAGGACTGGTCGGTCAGCGATCGGTAGCCGGCGGCGTCGAGCAGGCCGGCCACGCTGTCGGCCGCCGGTCCGTCGGGGCGGAGCTCGAGCATCCATCCGGCGGCGTATGGCTCGGCGTTGAGCAGCTCGGGCTGGTCGGTGAGGGCCTCGTTGACGGCCACCACCTCACCCCCGACCGGGGCGAACACGTCGGACACCGACTTGGTCGACTCGACCTCGCCGATGGCCTCGCCCGCCGCCACCCGCTGGCCGGTCTCGGGGAGCTGCACGAACACCACGTCGCCGAGCTGGCGTTGCGCGTAGTCGGTGATCCCGACGTGCAGGGTGCCGTCGTCGGTGACGCGCACCCACTCGTGGGCATCGGTGTAGCTCAAGTCCTCGGGGATCACCCGGATAGCCTATCGAGCCCCCCGGTCGGGGTTGCCAGGGGCCGGTGCAACGCCCGTCCGAACTGGATGAGATAGACGAACCCGGACCACAGGTACAGCGCTCCGCCCCAGGCCGTGAACGCGTAGCCGAAGGCCAGCGCGACCGGCGCCGCCTCCGAGCCCAGGCGGGCCAGCAGCAGCAACGGGAACGCGTAGAGCAGGTTGAAGGTGGCCGCCTTGCCCAGGTAGGTGACCGGGAACGGCCCGTACCCGCGCCGCCGCAGGATCGCCACGCACCCGGCCAGCACAACGTCCCGGCCGACCAGCGCGGCCACCACCCACCACGGGACGATGTCGCGGATCAGGAACGCGGCCAGCGTGGACAGCACGTACAGCCGGTCGGCGGCCGGGTCGAGCAGCTCCCCCAGCCGGCTGTACTGGTTCAACCAGCGCGCGGTCTTGCCGTCCAGCCAGTCGGTGATGCCGCTGAGCATCAGCACGAGCACCGCGTAGCCGTCGGCCCTCGGCCCGAGCAGCAGCCACAGGAACAGCGGCACGCCCGCCAGCCGCAGCACGCTCAGCGCGTTGGGCACGGTCCACACCGGACCGAGGCCGGTGGCGTCCCCCGACGCGGGCTTGGCAGCTGGCTCGGCCACCCCGGAAGGATCTCACACCGGAACCGGCGGGGGCCGTGACTTCCACCGGACTTCACATCGGACTTCACACCGGACTCCGCACCGGACTCCGCACCGGACTCCGCACCTGCCGTGCACAACCGGATGACGCGGGGCCGGTTCGGAAGGCAGACTCGGGCCATGGACACGACCACGCTCAAGGAAGTTCAGGCCCCGCTGAAGGCGCGGTACAAGGAGGACCCGACCTCCGCCGTGGTCACCCTGACGGCCGCCGGCGAGCTGGACGGCACCGGCGTCGCCTGCCGCGTGCGGACCGCGACCACGCTGGCCGAGGCCGGGCTGCACCCCGCCACCGGGGGCGACGGCACCCAGCTGTGCTCGGGCGACATGCTGCTGGAGGCGCTGGTCGCGTGCGCCGGGGTGACGATGCGCGCGGTGGCCACCTCGCTGGGCATGGAGGTCTCCGGCACCCTGCACGCCGAGGGCGACCTCGACTTCCGGGGCACCCTGGGCGTGGCCAAGGACGCCCCGGTGGGGTTCCGCGACATCCGGCTCACCTTCGACGTGGCCAGCCCGGCCTCCGAGGAGGAGCTGGCCACCCTGATCAAGCTCACCGAGCGGTACTGCGTGGTGCTGCAGACCCTGAAGTCCTCCCCGGCCACCCACGTGGAGCTGCGCACCGCCGCCGGCGCGTAGCGGCCCCGGCCGACGCGTGACGGCTGAGGTTTCCCGCGAGTAGGTTCGCCGGAGTGCGGGGGCGGGACGTGGACGGGCGAGGAGGACGGCGATGACCGACGTCGTGGCGGCCCTGGTCGACGTGGTCGGCGCCGACCACGTGCTCACCGGGGAGCGCATCACCGAGGACTACGGGCACGACGAGGCGCTCAGCGGGGCCGCCCAGCGTCCCGCCTCGGTGGTTCGGCCGGCGGACACCGCCGAGGTGGCGGGGGTGCTGCGGGTGGCCGGCGAGCACCGGGTGCCGGTCACCGCGCGGGGCAGCGGCAGCGGGCTGTCCGGCGCGGCGGTGCCCGAGCCCGGTGGCCTGGTCGTCTCCTTCGAGCGGATGAACCGGGTCCTGGAGATCGACACCGACAACCACGTGGCCGTCGTCCAGCCCGGGGTCACGCTGGCCGAGCTGGACCAGGCGACCGCCGCGCACGGGCTGACCTACCCGGTGTCCCCCGGCGAGCTCAGCGCCAGCCTGGGCGGCAACGTGGCCACCAACGCGGGCGGCATGCGCGCGGTCCGCTACGGGGTGACCCGCACCCAGGTGCTCGGGCTGGAGGCGGTGCTGCCCACCGGCGAGGTGCTGCGCACCGGCGGCAAGCTCGCCAAGGCCAGCACCGGCTACGACCTCACGCAGCTGATCATCGGCTCGGAGGGCACCCTCGCGGTGGTCACCGAGGCCGTGCTGCGGCTCTACCCGCGCCCCCCGCACCAGGCCACCGTGCTGGCCCCGTTCCGCTCGGTGGACCAGGTGGCCAGGGCGGTACCGAAGGTGCTCGCCGCCGGGATCACCCCGGTGATCCTGGAGTACATCGACGCGTTCACCATGGCCGCGATCACCTACGCCCAGCAGCTCGACCTCGGGGTGCCGGCCGAGGTCAGGGGGTCGGCCCAGGCCTACCTGCTGGTCATGCTCCAGAGCAGCCACCCCGAGCGGCTCGACGAGGACACCGAGCAGCTGGGCACGCTGGTCAGCGAGCTGGGCGCGGTGGACGCCTACGTGCTGCCGGGGCCGGCCGCGCGCCGGCTGGTGGAGGCCAGGGAGAAGACGTTCTGGACCGCCAAGGCGGCCGGCGCGAACGACATCGTGGACGTGGTCGTGCCCCGGGCGTCGATCCCGGAGTTCCTGCGGCTGTCCGGCGACATCGCGGCCCGGCACGGTTCCACGGTGCTGGGCTGCGGGCACGCCGGCGACGGCAACGTGCACCTCGCGGTGTTCCAGCCCGACGACGAGGTGCGCTCCACGCTGCTGCGCGAGCTGTTCGAGGCCAGCATGAAGCTGGGCGGGCTGATCTCCGGCGAGCACGGGGTCGGCCGCGCCAAGAAGAAGTACTTCCTGCAGCTGACCGACCCGGCCTCGGTGGCTCTGATGCGTCGGATCAAGCAGGCGTTCGACCCGGCCGGGATCCTGAACCCGGGTGTGCTTCTCGACTGAGGGGGTTCCATGAACGGCGCCCAGGCGCTGATCAACACGCTGGTGGACCGGGGGGTGCGGGTGTGCTTCGCGAACCCGGGCACCTCGGAGATGCACTTCGTCGCCGCGCTGGACACGGTGCCGGAGATGCGCGGCGTGCTCACCCTGTTCGAGGGGGTCGCCACCGGCGCGGCCGACGGCTACGCCCGGATCGCCGGCGGGCCGGCCGCGGTGCTGCTGCACCTGGGTCCGGGGCTGGGCAACGGGCTGGCGAACCTGCACAACGCCCGGCGCGCCGGGGTCCCGCTGGTCGCGGTGGTCGGCGACCACGCCACCTACCACAAGCGCTACGACGCGCCGCTGGAGTCGGACATCGACGCGCTGGCCGGCAGCGTGTCCGGCTGGGTGCGGCGCAGCGGGCGGGCGGCCGACGTGGCGGGTGACGCCGCCGACGCGGTCGCCGCCGCGACCGGCCCGCCCGGCGGGATCGCCACGCTGATCCTGCCCGCCGACGCGTCCTGGGAGGACGGGGCGTCGGCCGCGCCGGCCCCGGCCGCCCCGCCCGCTCCCCCGGCGCCGTCGGGCGAGTCGGTCGCCGAGGCGGCCAAGGCGCTGCGATCGGGCGAGCGGACCGTCGTGCTGCTCGGCGGCGACGCGACCCGCGAGCCGGGGCTCAGCGCCGCTGCCCGGGTCGCCGAGGCCACCGGCGCCACGCTGCTGTGCGAGACCTTCCCGGCGCGGCTGGAGCGCGGCGCGGGCCGGCCCGTGGTCGGCCGGCTGGGCTACCTCGCCGAGATGGCCTCCTACCAGCTCGACGGGGCGAAGCACCTGGTGCTGGCCGGGGCAAAGTCGCCGGTCACCTTCTTCGCCTACCCCGGCAAGCCCAGCGACCTGGTGCCCGAGGGGTGCCAGGTGCACGTGCTGGCCGAGCCGGCGGGCCCGGCGGCGGCCGCGCTGGGCACGCTGGCCGACGAGGTGGCCCCGGGCACCGAGGCCCCGCTGGCGCCCGCCCACCGGCCCGAGCCGCCGACCGGCGAGCTCACCGCCGAGTCGGCGGCCGCGGTGGTCGGCGCGCTGCTGCCCGAGGACGCGATCGTGGTGGACGAGTCGAACACCTCCGGGATGTTCCTGAACGCGGCCACCGAGGGCTCGCCGAGGCACGACTGGCTGACCCTGACCGGTGGCGCGATCGGCTACGGGCTGCCGACGGCGACCGGTGCCGCGGTGGCGGCGCCGGACCGGCCGGTGCTGTGCCTGCAGGCCGACGGCTCGGCGATGTACACGATCTCCGCGCTGTGGACGCACGCCCGGGAGCGGCTGAACGTCACGACGGTGATCTACAACAACGCCGCGTACGCGATCCTGCGGATGGAGCTGCAGCGGGTCGGCGCGCCCGGGTCGGCGAGCGGCGAGGGGGCCGGGCCGAAGGCGGCCGCGCTGCTCGACCTGTCCGCCCCGACGCTCGACTTCGTGTCGCTGGCCCGGGGCATGGGGGTGCCGGCCGAGCGGGCCACCACCGCCGACGAGCTCACCGCCGCGCTGGCCAGGGGGCTGGCCGAGCCGGGCCCGTACCTGATCGACGCGGTGGTCCCGTCCCTGGTCTGACGGCTCGCGGCGGCCGTCAGCCGAACCAGGGGCGCCCGCCGTAGGACGGCGGGATCAGCGGCGGCCGCCCGGCCGGCTGCTGCACGGGCGCAGGGGCCACCACCGCCGGGATCGGCTTGGTGACCGCCTTGCCCGGCTTCACGGTGACCTTCTGGCCGTGGTGGCGCAGCACGATCGGCTCGCCGTCGGCCACCTTGTAGCTCGCCTCGTCCTGGGTGATGTCCACCCGGAGCAGCCGGTTGCGCCAGAGCATGCCGAACCGCAGCCGCGCCCACCCGGGGGGCAGCCGGGGCGCGAACGTGAGCACGCCGTCGTGGTCGCGCATGCCGCCGAAGCCGGCGACCAGCCCGAGCCACACCCCGGCCAGGTTGGCCATGTGCAGCCCGCTGCCGGTGTTGTGGTGCAGGTTGTCCAGGTCGGTGAGCGCGACCTCGTGCAGGTAGTCCTGGGCCAGGCGCAGGTGCCCGATCTCGGCGGCCAGGATGGCCTGGGTGCACGCCGACAGCGACGAGTCGCGCACGGTCAGCGGCTCGTAGTAGGCGAAGTTGCGGGCCTTCTGCTCGGCGGTGAACGCGTCGCCGCGCAGGTGCATGGCCAGCACCAGGTCGGCCTGCTTGATCACCTGCGTGCGGTACAGGTCGCCGTAGGGGTAGTTCAGCAGCAGCGGGTAGTGCTCCGGCGGGGTGTTCTCGAAGTCCCACTTCTCGTGGTCGGTGAACCCGGTGGCCTGCGGGTGCACCCCGAGCCGCTGGTCGTAGGGAACGTACATCGAGTCGGCGGCCCGCTTCCAGGCGTCGATCTCGGTGGAGGTGACACCCAGCTCGTCGGCCCGGTCGGAGTGCGCCTTGGCCACGTCGACGGCACCGCGCAGGTTCCGCTGCGCCATCAGGTTCGTGTAGACGTTGTTGTCCGCGATCGCGCTGTACTCGTCCGGGCCGGTCACCCCGTCGATGCGGAACTTGCCGGCCGCGTCGAAGTGCCCCAGCGAGATCCACATCCGGGCCGTCTCGACCAGGATCTCCGCGCCGTAGGCCCGCTGGAAGTCGGTGTCGTCGGTCGCGTACACGTAGCGCATCGCGGCGTCCGCCACGTCGGCGTTGATGTGGTAGGCGGCGGTGCCGGCCGGCCAGTACGCGGAGCACTCCTGGCCCCGGATGGTCCGCCAGGGGAACGTGGCGCCGGTGTGGCCGAGCTGCTCGGCCCGCTCCCTGGCCAGGTCCAGGGTGCTGTGCCGCCAGCGCAGCGCGTCTCGCGCGGCGTGCGGCGCGGTGTAGGTCAGCACCGGCAGCAGGAACGTCTCGGTGTCCCAGAACGTGTGCCCGTCGTAGCCCGAGCCGGTCAGCCCCTTGGCCGGGATGCACCGCTGCTCGGCCCGCGCGCCCGCCTGCAGCACGTGGAACAGCGAGAACCGGATCGCCTGCTGCAGCGTGTCGTCGCCGTCCAGCCGCACGTCCGAGCGTTCCCAGAAGTCGTCGAGGTAGCGGCGCTGCTCGGCGCACAGCCCGTCGAACCCGGTGTGCCGCGCGGCGTTGACCGCGGCCACCACCTGGCTGTGCACCGCCGGCAGCGAGCGCTGGCTCGACCAGCCGTAGCCGACGAACTTGACCAGCCGGAACCGCTGCCCGGGCTGCAGCATCATGCTGAGCGTGACCCGGCCCGAGTCGGGATGGGAGTCGATCATGGTCAGGACGTCGCCGCCGCCGTCCCACTCGTGGTCCATCATCGCGGCCATCCGCAGCCCGCTGCGCCGGGTCTTGTGCACCATCAGCACCGAGGCGTTCTTGCCCTCGATGACCTCCTCGGACTCCAGCGGCGCGTCCATCAGCGCGGCCAGCCGGGGGTCGTTGCCCGGCGCCGGGAGCTGCTCGTTGGCGATCAGCTCGGACTGCAGCACGATGCGGGCGGGCTGGTCGACCGGGGTGACCTCGTACTGGATCGCGGTGATCGAGCGCTGCGCGAAGGAGACCAGCCGGGTCGAGCTGACGTGCACCTTCTGCGCGGCGGGGCTGGTCCAGTCCACCTCGCGGCGCAGCAACCCGTCCCGGAAGTCCAGGGTGCGGGTGTGGCTGTGCAGCTCGCCGTACCGGATGTCGAACGGCTCGTCGTCGACCAGCAGCCGGATCAGCTTGCCGTTGGTCACGTTGATGACGCTCTGCCCGGACTCAGGGTAGCCGTAGCCGGCCTCCGCGTAGGGCAGCGGGCGCAGCTCGTAGAGCGAGTTCAGGTAGCTGCCGGGCAGCGAGTGCGGTTCGCCCTCGTCCAGGTTGCCGCGCAACCCGATGTGCCCGTTGGACAACGCGAACAGCGATTCGGTCTGCGCCATCCGGTCGACGTCGAGCTCTGACTCAACCAGCCGCCAGGAATCCACGATCATGACGATCGCACGCTCACGGCTCGTGGTCGCGGCGGCCCACCCCGGGGTGACGCCGGCGCGCGCCGGCCGGCCGCGTGATCGGCGGTATCCGTGTCCAACACCGGCCCAGCCTGCCGTTTTCCGGCCGGCGAAGCCAGTGAAAGATAGGTGAACACGGCGCGACACGCTGTTACGCACCGTTCCGAAATACCCCGGCATTAGTCCGTTCAGTGGCACCCTTGTGTCACCGGAAGGGCCAGTGATCACCCGCCGCCCGAGCCGCGAGCCGGTCGGCGGGGTGAGGGGGGACCCATGTACGGACGACCGCACACCCATGCGGAGGCCCGACGGCCGTTCGCCCGGCGGCGCGGCGACGCACCCCCCGCGCGCGGTCGGGGGAAGGGGCGTGCGGAGGCGGCGGTGACCGTCCGGGGGGAGCGTCCGGACGGCTCGGGGGTGAACCCGGAGCCGCTGCTGGCCGGGAGCCGGCTGGCCGGCGCCCTCGTCTGGTGGCCCCTGCTGACGGTCGGGTACCTGCTCGTCGCGCCGGAGTGGAACCCGCTCGGGGTCGGCCTGGTCGGCGCCGGGCTGCTGGTGCTCGGCGTGCTCGGGGTGGCCCTCCGGCTGGCCAGGCCCCCGGTGCCGGGAGACGCTCCCGGAACCACCGGGACGGGCGAGTCAGCCGAGTCGGTCGAGTCGAGCGAGGCTGGAGTGGCGAGAGTGCCTGCTCCGAGGAGTAGTTCGGCTGCGACCAACGGTCGAGTGAGGTCCCGGTCGTCGCTCGGTAACCGCCGTCCGGCCCAGTTCTCCCGGCCAACGAAGAGTTGATCACATAGTGTGTAGGTGGTCGTGGCGCACTGTGACCGTCGCGTGACGATCGAACGTAGCGGTGGCCAGGTAGGTGAGAGGCGTTGTCGGTGACCAAGACGCTCGGCGAGATCGCACTCGGCGATCACGCATGCGTCGTCATGGACAGCGACGAGCAGCACTGGGAGGTCGCCGCCGACTTCGTGACGACCGGGTTGGCCCGCGCCGAGAAGGTCCTGTACTACGACGGCGAGCGCAGCACCGAGCCGGTGCTGCGCAGGCTGCGCGACAGCAACGTCGACGTGCAGGGCTACCTGAACAGCGGCCAGCTGGTCGTGCTGCCGCCGGAGCTCACCGGCCAGCTGTGGACGCTGTCCGTACCCGAGCTGAGCGGGCTGGTCACCCAGACCATCGACCAGGCGCTGGCCGAGGGCTACCGGGGGGTGCGCGCCACCGACGAGCCGGTGACCGCCGTCGACCGCCCGGCCGGGGTCGCGCTCGCCGCCTACGACAGGGCCGTGCACGACGCGCTGCTCGGTCGGCCGGTCACCCTGCTGTGCCAGTACGAGCGCACCCACTGGCCGGCCGGTGAGCTGGCCGGCCTGCGCGACCAGCATCCGGTCGAGGTGGTGGCCCCCGCCATCTACGACGACGGGCTGCTGCGGATCACCCGCGTCGCGCCGTTCAGCACCCGGGTCTCCGGCGAGATCGACCTGAGCAACCGGCACCTGGTCAGGGGCATCATCGACAAGGAGCTCGACCGGGCGCTGCGCGCGGCCGGCCAGACCGACGAGATCCAGGTGCACCTGGAGTCGCTACGGTTCGCCGACGTGACCACGGTCGTGCAGTTCGTCCAGGCCGCCGAGAGCTTCCCGCAGAGTCACCGGCTGACCCTGCACGGCGTGCGGCCGAGGCTGCGGCGGGTGCTCGACCGGTGCGGGGCCGGGTTCATCGCCCAGCTCACGCTGCACGAGGGGACGTCGCCGTGAAGTTCGAGAGCACCCGCACCGCGCGGCCGGCCCGGTTCGACCACCGCGCGGCCTTCTACCACGATCCGGCCGACCTGCTGGCCACGGCGGTCCCGATCGCCGGGGCCGCGCTCAGCGACGACATCCCGGTCGCGTTGCTGACCTCGCCGGCCACCGAGGCCGGTATCCGCGCCGAGCTGGGTGATTCCCCCGGGCTCATCCCGATGCCGCCGACCGCGGCCGAGCTGCGGATGTCCGGCCAGGCCACGGTGACGCGCTGGGCCCGGCAGCTGCGCGAGCTCACCGAGTGGGCCGGCCCGCTGATCGTGCTGACCGAGCACCACCCGGACCGCACCGGGCTCAGCGCGTCGGCCTGGACCGAGGCCGACGCCGCGATGAACGTGGCGCTCAGCGCCCTGCCCATCACCATGACCTGCCTGTTCCCCCGGCAGCTCGCCCGCGCCTCGACCGAGGCGGTGACCTGGAACCACTCCCGGCTGCTCGACGACGCGGGCACCGTGTGGGACAACCCGGACGTCCGCTCCCCCGCCGACGTGCTGGCCAGTCACCCGGTGGCGGCGCCGCCCCGGCTGGGCCGCCCGGACCGCGAGCTCACCTTCACCCCGTGGCAGCTGATCGACCTGCGCTCGACCGTTGCCGCGGCCACCGCCGAGGTCGGCATGGATGTCGACCGCGCGGACGACTTCGTGCTGGCGGTGAACGAGGTCGCCGGCAACGCCGTGGAGCACGGGTCGGGCGTGGCACGGCTGCACATCTGGCGGACACCCGATTTCTTGGTCTGTGAAATACACGACACCGGGCGGCTGGACGAGGCGCTGGTCGGGCTGCGCACGCCGCACCCGAACAACCCCCGGGGGCGCGGGTTGTGGATCGCGCGGCAGCTGTGCGACATGCTGCACGTGTGGTCTGACCAGGGCGGGACCCACGTCCGGATGCATACGGCGGTTCCGGGGCGCGGCGCGGGCTAGGTCGACCGGACCGGGCGTATCCTCAGACACGATCCGGTTGCGGGACGGCGAATTTTCGGACCCCGGATCGGCGCTCGGGGTCCGAATGGGCGACAATGAATGCCGGAACGGACCTAGGCACTGCCTCGCGAATCGACAAGACTTTGGGGGCCGATTCGCGCCCGGGGGCGTCCACTTGCGTCGGCGAAACATCATGAGTCGGTGGCCTGCTCGAGTTGATCAAGCTCGCCCATCGGCCGATTTACTGCGGAGATATACGAATGTCTGTCATTGAGCCATGCGCTGACGCGCCGGTGAGCCGGCCGTTCCTTCGGGTGCTGGGCTCCTTCGAGCTACGAATTCCACTGACCGACGAGGCGAGCACGACCGCGCCACTCGGCGTCGACGAGCACCGGCTGCTGGCGCTGCTCGCGGTGAGCACCACCGCGCGCACCACCCGTGACCTGGCCGCGGTGCTGTGGCCGGGGCGAACCGCCGACGCCGCGCTGGGCACGCTGCAGGGGGTGTGCGACGCGCTCGGCCAGCTGGTCACCGAGGCCGACGGCACGCTGCGGCTGAGCGACGACGTCGACGTCGACCTGGCACGCGCCCTCGCCCGGCTGCGGGCCTGGCGTCGCGACCCGTTCCACGTGGAGTCGACCACGCCGGACGAGCTGGTCGGGCTGCTCGGTGAGGACCTGCTGCCCGGGTGGACCGAGGACTGGGCCGCCCAGGAGCGCGAGCGGTTCCGCCGGGTGCGGCTGCACGCGCTGGAGTCGCTGTGCCAGCGGCTCACGGCGGCCGGCCGGTTCGGGCCTGCCATCGCCGCCGGCCTGCGGGTCGTCGAGGCCGACGCGATGAAGGAGAGCGCGCGCCGGGCGCTGATCGAGGCGCACCTCGCGGCGGGCAACGTCTCCGAGGCCGTGCGGCTGTACGACGAGTTCACCGCGAGCTGCTCGCGGCTGGGCCTGGCGCCCGGCACCGAGCTGACCGCGCTGTTCCCGCCGTCTCCGGCGTGGCCGGTGCTGCACGTGCGCCGGCCGATCAACTTCAGCGGCACCGTGGGCCGCGGCTTCCGCACCGAGCCGCCCGCGCGCCGCGCGCAGGTGGGCGTCGGGCCCGCCGCCCGGGGGTAGATCACCCGCATCGGCCGGCGGCCGGGCGTCGCGCGATACTGCACAGCATGGCTGGGGGACGCGTCGCCCGGCGGTCCGTCATCGACTGGTCCGCGCGGGTGCTGCTGGGCGTCGTCATCGTCGGCGCGAACGTGCTCGGCACGATCGTGCTCACCGCGCTCGCCCTGTGGGCGATGCCCACCGGTCCCGTGCCGGACATCCCGCGGGTCCGGGCCGTCAACCTGGCGCTGGTCCCGCTCTACGTCGCCGTCACGGTTCCGCTGGGCCTGCTCTGGGTCGGCCTGCGGTTCCGCGTCCGCCCGGGCGACACCGCCGCCGAACGGCGGCTGGTGCTCTACGGGCCGCTGAAGATCACCCTCGTACAGGGCGTCTTCTGGTTCGGCGGAGCGGTGGCGTTCGGCCTGCTCAACTCCCGCTACTCGGTCCGGCTCGGGCTCGCCGTCGCCGAGGTCGCCGTCGTCGGCGGGATCAGCACCTGCGCGCTGTGCTACCTGCTGGCCGAGCGGATCCTGCGCAGGACCGCCGTGCGGGTCCTGGCCGGCGACCCGCCCCGGCGCCGGTTCAAGGCCGGGGTGCTGGTGCGCTTCGTGCTCTTCTGGACGCTCGGCACCGCCGTCCCGGTCAGCGGGCTGCTGCTGTCCGGCGCCGGCGCGCTGGTGTACGGCGACGTCCCGTCCGACCAGCTGGCGATCCTGGTACTGGCCTCCGGCGGTGCCGCGCTGGTCACCGGGCTGCTCACCACCGTGGGCGCGGCGCGGGCCATGGGCGACCCGGTGCGCGGGGTGCGCCGGGCGCTGCGCACGGTGGAGGAGGGCGACCTCAGCGTCTCGGTGCCGGTGTACGACGGCACCGAGCTCGGCGAGCTGCAGGCCGGGTTCAACACGATGGTCGCCGGGCTGCGCGAGCGCGACCGCATCCGCGACCTGTTCGGCCGCCAGGTCGGCCAGGACGTCGCCTCCGCCGCGACCCGGGCCGACGAGGTCCGCCTCGGCGGCGAGGTGCGGACCGTCGCGGTGCTGTTCGTGGACCTGGCCGGCTCCACCGAGATGGCCGCCGACCGGCCGCCGACCGAGGTCGTCGAGCTGCTCAACCAGTTCTTCGGGGTCGTCGTCGGCGCGGTGGAGAGCTGCGGAGGCTGGATCAACAAGTTCGAGGGCGACGCCGCGCTGGCCGTGTTCGGTGCGCCCACGCTGGCCCCCGACCCGGCCGGCCAGGCGCTGCGCGCGGCCCGCACGCTGGCCGGGCGGTTGCACGCGGAGCTCCCCGAGGTGTTCGCCGGCATCGGGGTGTCGGCCGGCTGCGCGGTGGCCGGATACGTGGGCGGCGTGCACCGCTACGAGTACACGGTGATCGGCGACCCGGTGAACGAGGCCGCCCGGCTCACCGAGCTGGCCAAGACGGTGCCCGGCCGGGTGCTCGCCTCGGACGCCGCACTGCGGATGGCCGACCCCGCGGAGTCCCGGCGGTGGCGCCTCGGCGACGCCATGACGCTGCGTGGCCGGACCGCCCCGACCCGGCTCGCCACCCCGGCCGACACCGGCGGGCGCCCGCCGCTCGGCCGGGACGCCGAGCCGTACCCGGAGAACGAGCCGGAGCGGATGGCGCCGGGCACCGGGGAGCCGCCCGCCGACCGGCCGAACGCCACCACGCCGTGACCACTACCCAGATTGGGCTTCGCCGCCCGGACCAGGCACCATCGACCCTGACATGACGCTCACCGACCAGCTTCCGGGCACCGCCGACGCCGACGCGATCTTCGACGCATTCTCCGGGTGGACGACCGAGCAGGGCCTCACCCTGTATCCGGCGCAGGAGGAGGCGCTGATCGAGATCGTGTCGGGGGCGAACGTCATCCTCAGCACCCCGACCGGCTCCGGCAAGAGCCTGGTGGCCACCGGCGCGCACTTCGCCGCGCTGGCCCAGGGGGTGCGCACGTTCTACACCGCACCGATCAAGGCGCTGGTCTCGGAGAAGTTCTTCGCGCTGTGCGACGTGTTCGGCGCCGACCAGGTCGGCATGATGACCGGCGACTCCAGCATCAACCCGGCCGCGCCGATCATCACCTGCACCGCCGAGGTGCTGGCCAACATCGCGCTGCGGGACGGCGCGGACGCGGACGTCGGCCAGGTCGTGATGGACGAGTTCCACTTCTACTCCGACCCGGACCGGGGCTGGGCCTGGCAGGTGCCGCTCATCGAACTGCCGCACACCCAGTTCCTGCTGATGTCGGCCACGCTGGGTGACGTCACCCGGTTCCGCGACGACCTGACCCGGCGCACCGGGCAACCCACCTCGGTGGTCAGCTCGGGCCAGCGGCCGGTGCCGCTGATGTTCTCCTACGTCACCACCCCGCTGCACGAGACGGTCGAGGAGCTGCTGGAGACCCGCCAGTCACCGGTCTACGTCGTGCACTTCACCCAGGTCGCCGCCATCGAGCACGCGCAGGCACTGACCAGCATCAACGTCTGCTCCCGGGAGGAGAAGGACCGGATCGCCGAGCTGATCGGCGGCTTCCGGTTCTCCGCCGGGTTCGGCCGGACGCTGTCCCGGCTGGTGCGGCACGGCATCGGCGTGCACCACGCCGGGATGCTGCCCAAGTACCGGCGGCTGGTGGAGCGGCTGACCCAGGCCGGGCTGCTCAAGGTGATCTGCGGGACGGACACGCTCGGCGTCGGCATCAACGTACCGATCCGCACCGTGGTGTTCACCGGGCTGGCCAAGTACGACGGCACCCGCAACCGGCTGCTCAACGCCCGGGAGTTCCACCAGATCGCCGGGCGGGCCGGTCGCGCCGGGTACGACACGGTGGGCACCGTGATCGTGCAGGCTCCCGAGCACGTGGTGCAGAACCACAAGGCGCTGGCCAAGGCGGGCGACGACCCGAAGAAGCGGCGCAAGGTGGTGCGCAAGCAGCCGAAGGAGGGCGAGGTCTCCTGGGGCGAGGGCACCTTCGACAAGCTGGTCGAGGCCCAGCCCGAGCCGCTGACCTCCAGCTTCACGGTCAGCCACGCGATGCTGCTGAACGTGATCAACCGGCCCGGCGACACGCTCGCGCACATGCGCCACCTGCTGGAGGACAACCACGAGGACCGGCCGGCCCAGCGGCGGCACATCCTGCGGGCCATCGCGATCTACCGCGGTCTGGTGGCCGCCGGCGTGGTCGAGCAGCTGCCCGAGCCGGACACCGACGGCCGCCGCGCCAAGGTCACCGTCGACCTCCAGCTCGACTTCGCGCTCAACCAGCCGCTGTCCCCGTTCGCGCTGGCCGCGGTGGAACTGCTGGACCGGGAGTCGCCGGAGTACCCGCTCGACGTGCTCTCCGTGGTCGAGGCGACCCTGGACGACCCGCGCCAGGTGCTGCAGGCGCAACGGTCCGCCGCGCGCAAGGCCGCGCTCGCCCAGATGAAGGCCGACGGGCTGGACTACGACGAGCGCACCGCCCAGCTCGACGAGATCAGCTGGCCGAAGCCGCTGGTCGAGCTGCTCGATCCGGCGTTCGACACCTACCGGCGCGGGCACCCGTGGGTGGCCGACTTCCAGCTCTCGCCCAAGTCGGTCGCCCGCGACCTGTACGAGCGGGCGATGACCTTCGTCGAGTACGTGGGCCACTACGGGCTGGCCCGCTCCGAGGGGCTGCTGCTGCGCTACCTCACCGACGCGTACAAGGCGCTGCGCCAGACGGTGCCCGAGGAGGCGCGGACCGCGGAGCTGACCGACCTGATCGAGCTGCTCGGCGAGCTGGTGCGCGAGGTCGACTCCAGCCTGCTCGACGAGTGGGAGAAGATGGTCGACCCGGACGGCGCCGAGGTCGAGGACGTCGCCACCGCCCGGCCGCGCACGGTGACCGTCGACCCCCGGGCGCTCCGGGTGCTGGTGCGCAACGCGATGTTCCGCCGGGTGCAGCTGGCCGCGAACAAGCAGTGGGACGAGCTCGGCGCGCTGGACCCCAGCCGGCTGTGGGACGCCGATCGCTGGCACCTGTCCCTGGAGCGCTACTGGGAGCAGTTCGACGAGATCCGCACCGACGCGCACGCCCGGAGCCCCGACCTGTTCCGGGTCGCCGAGAACCCCGGGCGGTGGGAGATCCACCAGGTGCTGGACGACCCCGAGGGCTACCACGAGTGGTCGATCACCGCGGAGGTCGACCTGGAGGCGTCGCACCGGGCCGGCACCGCCGTGCTCAAGGTGATCGCCGTCGAGCCGTTCTGACCGGCACCGACCGCCGTCCCCGCCGACCGCCCCGAGCACCATCCGAGGTCGACACAAAGCCACCGCGGGCGGCACAGGGCCTGTAGAGGCTGTGCGGCCCGCGGGCGGTCTGTGCCGGCGGAACGGCGGCGGGTGGAACTCCGGAAGGGCGGCCGGCGCGACGGCGGCGGCGAGCCGGGGTCAGGCGCCGGGGGCGTCGTCTCCGTGGCTGACCTGGCGCACGGGCAGCGTGGCGAACACGGCGGGCGGGTCGCGCCACGGCTCGGTCAGCCGACCGGTGCGCGCCTCCTGGACGGCGCGCCACACCGCCTGCGGGGTGCACGGGATGTCGATGTGCCGTACGCCCAGGTGACCCAGCGCGTCGACCACCGCGTTGTGCACCGCCGGGGTGGAGCCCACCGTGGCCGACTCGCCGATGCCCTTGGCACCCAGCGGGTTGTACGGCGTCGGGGTCTCGGTGTTGGACACGTCGAACCAGGGCAGCTCGACGGCGCTCGGGATGGTGTAGTCGGTCAGCGACGCGGTGACCGGGTTGCCCTCGTCGTCGTAGACGAAGTGCTCCCACAGCGCCTGGGACATGCCCTGGGCAAGGCCGCCGTGCTGCTGGCCGGCCACCAGCATCGGGTTGAGCACCCGGCCGCAGTCGTCGACCGCGTAGTGCTTCAAGGGGACCACCTTGCCGGTGTCGGTGTCGACCTCGACCACGCTGAGGTGGGCGCCGAACGGGAAGGTCGAGCCACCCTCCTGCTCCCAGTCCTCGGCGACCACCAGCGGCGTGCCGCGTTCGACCGCCCTTGTCGCCAGGGTCGCCCAGTCGATCCGCTGGCCGGGCACGCCGGCGACGCCGAGGTCGCCCTCCTCGGTGACCTCGATGTCCTCGACGCCGGCCTCCAGCAGCTCGGCGGCCAGCTCGCGCGCGGCGTCGAGCACTCCCTGGGCGGCACTGCCCACCGCGTTGCCGCCGATCTGCAGCGACCGGGAGCCCATCGTGCCCCCGCCCCTAGGCACCTCGGCGGTGTCGGACTGCACGAACTTGATCTTGTCCATCGGGACGCCGAGCCGGTCCGAGACGATCATGGCGAACGCGGTGGCGTGGCCCTGGCCGTGCGATGACGTGCCGGCCTTGACGGTGGCCGAGCCGTCCGCGTGCACCTCGACGGAGGAGTACTCGGTGAAGTTGCCGGCGCCGGTGACCTCGACGTAGGCGGCCAGCCCGATGCCCAGCTGCTTCGCCTCGCCGCTCTCCCGGCGACGGGCCTGCTCGGCGCGCAGCTCCGCGTAGCCGCCGAGCTCGAGCGCCTTCGTCAGCGGCAGGTCGTAGTCGCCGCAGTCGTACTTGGTGCCCACGGCGGTGGTGTACGGGAACTCCTCGGGCTGGATGAAGTTGCGCCTGCGCAGCTCGGCGGGGTCGATGTCCAGCCGCACGGCGGCCATGTCCATCACCCGCTCCAGCAGTTCGGCCGCCTCGGGCCGGCCGGCACCGCGGAAGGCGCCCATCGGGGCGGTGTTGGTGACCGCGGCCGCCACCGTGTAGCTGATCCGGGGGATGCGGTAGACGCCCGCGGCCATCATCCGGGTGAACACCACACCGAGGAAGCCGTTGAAGCCGGCGTAGGCGCCGCAGTCGGCGATCACGTGCAGCCGCAGGCCCACGATGGTGCCATCGTTGCGCAGCCCCAGCTCGACCCATTCCTGCTGGCCGCGGCCCTGCACCATGCAGGTGGCGTTCTCGCTGCGGGTCTCCACCCACTTGACCGGGCGGCCCAGCTTCAGCGCGGCGGCCAGCACCACGACGTGCTCGACCTGGGCACCGATCTTGGCGCCGAACCCGCCGCCGACGTGCGGCGAGATGACCCGCACCCGATCCACCGGCAGGCCCACCGCGGGGGCGACGGCGGCGACGAAGCCGTGCGGCCCCTGGGTGGAGGCGTACACCGTGGCGTCGTCGTCGCGCCCGTCGATGCCACCGGGCATCGCCACCATGGCGTGCGGCTCCATCGGCATCGCGGCCAGTCGCTGGTTGCGCATGGTTACCCGGACGACGACGTCGGCACCTTCCAGCGGGTCGGGCCCGTCGGGCTCGCGCTCCCCGCCCGCGATGTTGGAGCCCAGCTCCTCGAACTGCATCGGGCTGGCCGGGTCGATCGCGTTCTCCAGGTCGACCACCGCTCCCAGCGGCTCGTAGTCGACGACCACCAGCTCGGCCGCGTCCTGCGCCTGGGCCTTGGTGTCCGCGACGACCACGGCCACGGCGTCGCCGACGAACCGCACCTTGCCGACGGCCAGTGGCGGCCGGGCACACGTGTTGTTGAACGGGATCGCGCCGACCTGCGGCTCCAGATCCAGCGACTCGGCCGTGTACACCGCCCGCACACCGGGCGCGGTCTCCGCCTCGGACGTGTCCACCCCGGTGATCCGGCCGTGCGCCAGCGGCGACCGCACGAACACCAGGTGCAGGACGCCCTCGACGGGCAGGTTGTCGACGTACGTGCCCCGACCGGTGATCAGGTCGGGATCTTCCACCCGACGGACCTCGGTCCCGAGAATTGACCCGCGCATGACCGGACTCTAGCCCCGGCCACGGCGGGTCCGCTCGCCGATCTGGTCGGCTACAGCGGCTGCAGGTTCGAGATCAGCCATCGGTCACCGACCCGGGTCACGGTCACCGTGAGCTGGTTGGTCGTCTCCTGGGGCTGCGGCTGACCGGTCATCGTGTTGGTCTGCTTGACGAACATCAGGACCGTGACCTGGTCCGGACGGACGTCCTGGGTCGGCGCCGCCCGCAGCACCTGGGCCTTGGTCGCCATGTTCTGCTGGCGCACCGCCGGGCCGATCACCTGGTTGATCAGGTCGTTGAACTGGGCGGAGAAGGTGCCGGAGACGGGCGCGCGGGACCGGGCGAGGTCGGCGTCCAGCGTCTTCGAGTCGTAGCTGAGGACCTGGGCCACCTCGTCTCGGGCGGCGGCGACCGCCTCGTCCCGGCTGGCGCGCGTCCGGTCGGCGCCGATCGTCTGCCAGGCCAGCACCCCGACCGCGGCGACGGAGACCAGCAGGAGCGCGGCGAGCACGATCGGCAGCGTGCGCCGATGCCCGGGGTCGGCGCCCGAGGGGCCACCGGCGCTCGGGTCGGTGGTGCTCTCGGTGGTGCTCTCGGTGGTCGTCTCCGTCGTCACTGCCTGCTCCGTTCCGCCTGCGCCGGTCATCCGACGAACGCGACGTCGTCGGCCAGCCAGCGCCCGTCGACGTTCTGCAGCTTCACCGACACGCGGTAGCTGACCGGCTGCGCGTTGCCCGCCAGACCGGGGTTGCTGATCGCCGCGTTGACGGCGATCAGCGCGGTCGCCGTGCTGTCGTCGATCTGCTCGATACCCGAGCCGCTCACAGCGCCCTTCGAGCCGGCCTGCGCCTGGTCGAGCACGGCCTGCAGGGCCGCCGCGTAGGTACCGATCTGCTGGCGGAAGTTCCCGGTCGACTCCGCGGTGAGGCTGTCGATCTGCTGCTTCGCGGTGCCGGCGCTGATCGAGGTGAGGTCCACGGCGACCTTCTCTGCCGCGGCCAGCGCCACCGGCCGCTGCTCGGCGACCGAGTCGACGGACCGCAGCTGCAGGAACAGCAGTGCGCCGCCCACCCACACCGCCACCAGCAGCGCCGCCAGGCCGGCCACCAGGAGGGTGCGCTTCGACGCGCGGGGCTTCGACCCCGCCGGGCCACCGGCCGAGGCCCTGGTCCGGGTCCCGGCGGAGTCCGTCCTACCGAAGTCCGTCTTGCCGGAGTCCGTCACCGGATGCCCGGCCGGCTTCGGGGCGCCCGTGTCGCCGGCCCGGTCCGCGGCCGGCGTCCCGGCGGTCGCCGTCGTGGCCGGTGGCGCCGCAGCCGAGGACGCCTTCTTCGCGTCCTTCCCGCCCTTCTTCCGCGCCTTGCCAGCCGACTTCTTGCCGGTCTTGCTCTGCGGCTTCGTCGCCGGCTCGGCGTCGCGCCTCCCGGGCAGGGGTTCCGCGACGGTGGACCCGTCCTCGGCGGCCGCGGTCTCGTCGCCCTCGGCCTCGGTCGGCCCGTCGCCCTCGGCCTCGGCCTCGCCCGCGGGCGGGCCGTCACCCTGCGCCGCGGCCGGCTTGTCGCGCTCGCCCTCGGCCGCGGTCGGCCCGTCGCCCGTCGCCGTCGGGGCGGCGTCGTCGGTTCCCGGCTCGGGGTGTGCGGCGTCCCCGATCGCCCTGGGCGACGCGGTGGCGCCGTCGGCCGGGTCCGTCGTCGGGCCGGCGTCGCTGCCGCCCGGCGCGGTCGAGGTGTCCGGTGCCGCCGCGTCGGCGGTGTCCACCGTCGCGGAACCGGTGCTGTCGTCCGATCTCGTCCGCGTCGATCGGGTCGTGGCGTCCGCCATCGCGGTCGACCTCACTCACTGCGCTGTGCCGGCGGCTTGCCGATCACCGGGGGCGTGCGGCCGCCGAGTGTGCGCCGCGGCCCGCGCGGGGCTGTCCACCCCGCCTCGGGCTGCCTGGGGAGCTCCCCGGTGCGGGCGATCGTAGGCGCCTCGGCGGCCGCGACCACGGCCGGGGGCGGGCGCGGGGTGGCCCGATGGGGCTGGACACGGCCTGGCGCCGCGTGCGGGCGCGGGGGTCAGCGGTTGAGCTCGGCCACCAGGGTGTCGGTGAACGCCTGCCCCGTCTCGTGGAACCGCAGCTCGGCGTAGGTGACGACGGCCACCCCGACGGCGACGACGCCCACCGGGACCGCGCACAGCGCCTGCACGATGGCCTCGTTGAGCGAGCCCTGCTCGGTGAGCGCGCGGACGACGAACCCGGAGACCACGGAGTAGAGGATGCCGCCGGCGGCGGCGATCGCCATCCGCCCGACCGTCGGCCACAGCCGCCTGTTGACCAGTTCGAAGCAGCGCGCCAGGGTGCCGCGCTCGATGGTCACCACACCGGCGAGGGTCGCGGCGAACACCAAGGCGAGGTAGATGCCGGGAACGACCAGCATGACGAAACCGAGGAAGGTCAACGCACCGGCCACCAGCCCCCAGCCGATCAGCGCGGGCGCACGGCCGGAGGCGAACCGCAGCGCCTGGTTCACCGTCGCCTCGCGGCCCGAGGCGTCCTGCACGGCGACGTAGATCGAGGCACCCTGCGCGAACACCCCCACGGCGAGCGCGATCACCAGGCCGATGACCAGCAGCAGGCTGTTGACCGAGCCGGGCTGCGCGGTCGGCGCGGCGGCCAGCGCCGGGTTGAGCACGAAGGACACCACCGCGCTGACCGCCGCCACGCCCAGCTGGATGATCAGCAGCGGCACCATGCTGCGGCGCACCACCCCGGACACCCGGTCGAACCAGCCGCGCAGGTCCGGCGGGACCAGCGGGTCGCTCAACGGGGCCGGCGACGGCGGCCCGGAGCGCCCGGGCCGGGCCGAGCCCGGCCAGCGCTCGGGGTTCCACCCCGAGCCGGGCGGTGGAGGTGACGACATGCCGAGCACGGTAACGCCCCCTCGGCCGGTTCGTCGTCCCCCACGCGAGCGCGCCTCCGAACCGGTGGCTCGGACCGTGCGCCGCGCTGGACCAGCCACGGGACGGCCGAGCCTCAGCTCTGCCACGATGGGCGCCGACGTCGGCGCCGCCGCGCGCACCGGTCCCCGGCACGGCCCCGGGGCCGTGC
>DASXJJ010000226.1:0-21255 GCA_036497465.1 Pseudonocardia sp.
GGGGCCCCCGCCCCGCCGGCCCCTCCCGCCGGACCAGCAGCGACCGGGCCGCCCGATGCCGGACCAGCGGGCCCACCCTCGGCCGGCGGACCGGCTGGCACCGCCCCGGGTCCGGCCGGAGTTCCCGGCCGGGCCGCTCCCGGCCGGACCACCCCCGGCCGGACCGCCCCCGGGCCAGCAGGTCCCGGCGACGCCGTTCCCGGACCAGCAGGGGCAGCAGGCCCCGCCGGGACCGAACCCACCGCCCGCCCGGCCGGTCCCGTCGAGGGGTCCGGCGGACCCGGCGGACCGGGGTCGACCGGCCCGGAACCAGCCACGCCCGCCCTTCCGACCGGCCCCGCCGCGACCCACCGGGCCGCCCGGCCAGGAGCCGTCGGCCGAGGCGCCGAGGGAGGACCCGCCGTCGACCGACCCGCCGACGGTGCGGACCCCACCGGCACCGCCCCGGCGGCCCGCCCCGCCGACGCCGCCGAGGAACCCGAGGGTGCCCGGCCGGTGAGCTCCCCCACCCAGACACCCCGATCGTCCCTGCTGCGGTCCAGCGGCTCCATGGCGCTGGCCAGCCTGGTGAGCAGGCTCACCGGGTTCGTCCGCACGATCGCGCTGGCCGCCGCGCTCGGCCTGTCGGTGATCAACGACTCCTACACGGTGGCCAACACGCTGCCGAACATCGTCTACGAGCTGCTGCTCGGCGGCGTCCTGAGCAGCGTGATGGTGCCGCTGCTGGTGCGCGCGCAGACCGAGGACGCGGACGGCGGCGCCGAGTACACCCAGCGCCTGCTCACCGTGACCACCGCGGCGCTGGTGGTGGCCACCGTGCTGGCCATGCTGGCGGCACCCGCGCTGACCTGGCTCTACCTGGGCGGCGGTGGACGCAGCGCGGCCAGCCCGGCGCTGGCCACCTCGCTGGCCCTGCTGCTGCTCCCGGAGATCATCTTCTACGGGGTGGGTGCGCTGTTCGGCGCCATCCTGAACAGCCGGGGGGTGTTCGCTCCGTTCGCCTGGGCGCCCGTGCTGAACAACGTGGTGATGATCCTGGTGCTGGGCGCCTACCTGCTGGTGCCCGGCGAGATCGACCTCTACGACGTGCACCTCACCGACCCGAAACTGCTGATCCTCGGCCTGGGGACCACGCTGGGCATCGTCGTGCAGGCGGCGGTGCTGGTGCCCTCGCTGCGCAAGCTGGGGTTCCGCTGGCGGCCGAAGTGGGGCTGGGACCGGCGGCTGGCCGAGGCGGGCGGCCTGTGGCTGTGGGTGATCGGGTACGTGCTGGCCGGGCAGGCCGGGTACGTGGTCACCACCCGGGTCGGCGCCCCGTTCGCCGGGAGCGTGTCCACGTACACCTACGCGTGGCTGCTGCTCCAGGTGCCCTACGGCGTGCTCGGGGTCTCGCTGCTCACCGCCCTGCTGCCCCGGATGAGCCGGCACGCCGCCCGGGGCGACACCGCCGAGGTGATCCGCGACCTGTCGCTGGGCAGCCGCTACTCCACGGTGGCCCTGCTCCCGGTGACCGTTCTGATCACGCTGTTCGGCACCTCCGTGGGCGTGGCGCTGTTCAGCATCGGCCGCACCTCCGAGGCGGGCGCCGCGCGGCTGGGTGCCACCCTGGCGGTGTCCGCGTTCGGGTTGCTGCCCTTCGCGCTGACGATGCTGCAGCTCCGCGTGTTCTACGCGATGAAGGACGCCCGCACCCCGACGCTCATCCAGTTCGTCATGGTGCTGGTGAAGATCCCGATGCTGCTGGTCTGCCCCCTGTTGCTGGACGCGGGCGACGTCGTGCTCGGGCTGGCCGTGGCCAACGGGCTGTCCTTCGTCGTCGGCGCGGTGATCGGTCAGCTGTGGCTGCGGCACCGGCTGGGCCCGCTGGACACTTCGGCCACTCTCGTCACTTTCGGAAAGACGGCGGTGGGCTCCACCGCGGGCGGGCTGGTCGGCGCCGGCCTGGTGCTGTGGCTGCGCGGACCACTGGCCGAGGCGGTCGGGCCGGTGACCGAGGCGTGGGTCGTGCTGCTGGTCGGGACGGTGTCCGCCCTCGTCGTGACGGTGGTGGCGCTGCGGGTGGTCAGGCTCGCCGAGCTGGAGCCGGTGTGGCGTAGGTTGTCCCGCCGCTGAGAACCAGGTGAAGGTCTCGTCTCACCTACGTCGCAATCCACGAGTTCGGCCGGTGGCTGACGTAGGCTGGAGCAGAACCGACGCGGGGCCGGAGGGGGGTCGAGCGACGTGAACGGGCGCACCAATCGCGCAACTCCCATGCTCGGCCATGCCTCGATCTCGACCCCGGCGGAGACTTCCGCCGCGCTGACCTCGGCCGGGATGGCCGACTCGGGCCAGGCGACCGACGCTCCGGAGGCGGCCGAGCCCGCCGACCGGTCCGCCGCCGGTTCCTCCGAGCCGGCGGCGAACGGCCTTTCCCTCGACCAGCCCACCACCGAGCTGGGTCGGAGCGCCGACCCGCCGGCCCGGCCCGCCGCCAGTGCCTTCGCCGGCCTGAGCGGGCACCGCACCCCGGCCACCGAGCGGGCGGCCGGCGTGCTGCTCGCCGACCGGTACCGGCTGATCGCGCAGGTGGGTGTCGACAACTCGGTGCACGCCGAGTTCTGGCGCGCCCGCGACACGGTGCTGGAGCGCGACGTCGCGCTGACCCTGCTGCACGACGGCGGGGAGAGCGGCCAGGCGGCGCGGGTCAACGAGATGGTCCGGCGCGCGCTGCGCTGGGGGCAGTTCGAGTCCGTCGGCTGCGCCCGCCTGCTGGACGTGATGCGCAACGACCACGGCGGGCTGCCCGAGGACGTGCTCGGGCTAGCCGTCACCGAGTGGGTTCCGGGCCGCACGCTGGCCGAGACGATGACCTCGGCGGCCTCCGCGCCGCTGCGCACCGGCATGGTGCTCGGCATCGTCGACCCGCTGGCCCAGACGGCCGAGGACGCCCACCGCCAAGGCCTGGTGCTGGGCTGCTCCCACCCGCAGCGGATCCGGATCACGCCGGAGGGGCGCGCGCGGCTCGCGTTCGTGCTGCCGCACCCCGACCTGACTCCCGCCGACGACGTACGCGGGCTCGGCGCGATCCTGTACGCCCTGCTCACCGGCCGGTGGCCGCTGGCGGGCACCGACGCGGCGCAGGCCGGCCTGCCGCCCGCTCCCAAGGACGTGCAGGGCATCGTGCTGCCGCCCGGCGTGGTGCGGCCGGGCGTGTCGGTCGAGGTGTCCACGCTGGCGCTGGGCGCGCTGGGCGCCGGTGCCTCGCACGGCCGGGTGCACACGGCCGCCGCCGTGCACAAGGTCATCGCCGAACTGCTGGAGTCCGAGCAGGAGGCGGCACTGCTGCCCCCGCCGGACGACGGCGCCCCGGTCGAACCGGACGAGGTGTGGCAGGTCGACTCGGCCACCGAGCCCGGCCGCGACCGCAAGCGCAAGCTCAGCATCGGGATGGGCGGGCTCGGCCTCGGCATGCTCGCCGTGATCGGCTACGTCGGCGTCCAGCTCGGCTCGCTGCTCGGGGTCACCCCGCCGTCGGCGCCCCGGATCGTGGTCGACAGCCCGCCGGCCGCCGCGCCGCCGGTGCCGGCCCGCGCTCCGGTCAACCAGGGCGCGCAGGACGCACCACCGCTGGCGCTGAACCTGGACCGGCAGGCCGTGGTGCACCCCGCCACCGTGCGGGTGTTCGACCCCACCGGCGATCCGGACAACATCGCCAGGGTCACCCGCGCGGTCGACGACGATCCGGCCTCCAGCTGGAGCACCTACAACTACCGGGCGCCGTTCCCGGTGCTCAAGCCCGGCGTCGGCATCATGGTGTCGTTCGCCTCGCCCGTGCAGCTGTCCTCGCTGACCATCACCTCGCCGACCGGCGGCCACGTGCAGATCCGCTCGGCGCCGACCCCGGACTCCACGTTCAACCAGACGATCCAGATCGGCGACACGGTGCTGAACCAGCGGGCCACCGCGCTGTCGCTGGCCGGTAGCCAGCCGGTGCAGAACGTGCTGATCTGGATCGACAAGCTCGGTGGCGGCGGCGACCAGAACATCACCGAGATCTCCGACCTCCGGTTCGAGCGCGCCACCGGCTGACCGGCCCCCGTCGGGGACGGTGCCGCTGGTCGGGCCGCCCCGCCCTCACCGGCCCACCGGACGGTCGGCCAGCAGCGTCCCGGAGTCGGCCGCGCAGTCCGCCGACACCACCATCGCCCGGAGCCGCCCCGGCCGCGTCCCGGGCAGGACCAGCAGCACGGCGGGGCGACCCGCCCAGTCCACCCGCCTGCCGCCGAGCGCCGTGCCACCCGCCGCGCCCACCCGCGCGAGGCAGCCGGCCCGGCGCACGGGGTCGGAGAGCGGCCCGTAGTCGTGGCCGCCGGCCGGGTCCGCGGCCCCGCCCAGGGCCATCCCCCCGCCCGCGAGCCCCTCGGGATCGGCCCAGGCCACCCTGGGGGGTGTGCCGGCGGGGGTGCGGGCCGGGGCGTGCGCGCCGGCCGGCGCGGGGCCGTACCCGAACGCGGCGGCGACCAGGACCAGCGCGGTGGCGGCGGCCGCGGCGGCGAGCCCGCCGAGCCAGGGCGCGGTCAGCCTCGACGAGGTCCGTCCCACCCGACCCTTCCGGTCCGTTCGCTCCGTTGAATCCACCCGGCCCGGCCGGCCCGCTCGGCCCGCACCGGCCAGGCCGTCGGCGGCGGGGTCCCGACCGGCGGAGGGATCCCGCACGGACTCCGCCGCCGCGCCGAGCGGCCCCCGGGCGGGAGGTGCCAGCGGTGGCAGGTCGGCGAGCACCGCGTTCCACCGGCGAACGGCCTCGGCCGGCGGCTCGGGCGCCGGCCCGGCGGCGACCGCAGCCAGCAACCGGTCCAGCTCACCCCACCCGTCCAGCTCCCCCACCTCACCCGTTCCGGCACTCTTCGCATCCACCTCGCCCGTCGTGCTCACCTCGCCCGTCGCACCCGCCTCCGGCGCCCGGTCCGCCGCACCCGGCCGCCGCGGCTCCGGGTCGATCCCGCTCACTGGTCCTCCCCGGCGGGTTGCAGCGCGCGGCTCGGCCTGAGCGCGTCCGCCATCCGGGCGCGGCCGCGGTGCCCCCGGCTCTTGACGGTGCCGACCGACACGTCGAGCATCCGGGCGACCTCGGCGACCGGGTATCCCCGCAGGTGGACGAGGTCGACCACGATCGCCTGCTCGGCGGGCAGCGTCTCCAGCAGCGACTCGACCAGCATCCGGTCCTCGTGGTCGGCGATCGGGTCCCTCGGGGCGGGCACCCGCTCCAGCACCGTGGCCTCGGTGGGCCGGGCGGGGCGGGCCCGGTTGCGCCGGTACCGGTCGCGGCAGGTGTTGACCACGATCTGGATCAGCCAGGCCCGCACCGAGTCGCCGTCGCGGCAGCTCGCGGCGCGCTGGTACGCCCGGATCAGCGCGTCCTGCACCGCGTCCACGGCGTCCTCCTGGTCGTCCAGGTAGCGCCGGGCGACCCGCCACAGCACACCCTGGTAGCGCCGGAACAGTTCGGCGAACGCGTACCGGTCGCCGGCCAGGTGCGCGCGCAGCAGCTCGCCGTCCGATCGGGTCACCGGAGGGACGCTAGGGCCGCCCGGCCGGCCACCCGTGCCGTTCGCGAAGGTCGTTCGCGAACGCACCGGCCGTGTGGCCGGCCGCTCCCCGGGGAATTACCCCTCCTAGGATCGCGTTGAAGAGCGTGCACAGCGGTTCACTCGGAAGCGGGTGGACCAGACGAAACGGACGTTGGGTGATGGCAGGCGAGATGTCGGACATTCGAGACCTTGTGATCATCGGTTCCGGGCCGGCGGGTTACACGGCGGCGGTCTACGCGGCCCGGGCCCAGCTGAACCCGCTGGTGTTCGAGGGAAGCCAGTTCGGCGGTGCGCTGATGACCACCACCGAGGTGGAGAACTACCCCGGGTTCACCGACGGCATCATGGGCCCTGAGCTCATGGAGCAGATGCGCGGGCAGGCCAAGCGCTTCGGTGCCGAGCTGCGCGCCGAGGACGTCGAGTCCGTCGAGCTGGACGGGCCGGTGAAGTCCGTCACCGCGAACGGGCAGACCTACCGGTCGCGCGCGGTCATCCTGGCGATGGGCGCGGCGGCCCGCTACCTGGAGGTGCCGGGTGAGCAGGACCTGCTCGGCCGCGGCGTGAGCTCGTGTGCCACCTGTGACGGGTTCTTCTTCCGCGACCACGACATCGCCGTGGTCGGCGGGGGCGACTCGGCGATGGAGGAGGCCACTTTCCTCACCAAGTTCGCCCGCAGCGTCACCATCGTGCACCGGCGTGACGAGTTCCGTGCCTCGCGGATCATGCTGGAGCGCGCGCGGAACGACCCGAAGATCCGTTGGCGGACGAACGCCGTGGTCGAGGAGGTTCTCGGGGAGAACGGCAGCGTGGTCGGGCTGAAGCTGCGCGACCCGCGCTCCGGCGAGGAGTCGGTGCTCGACGTCACGGCGATGTTCGTGGCCATCGGGCACGACCCGCGCAGCGACCTGGTCAAGGATGTGCTGGACACCGACGAGGACGGGTACCTGCAGGCGCGGTCGCCGAGCACGTACACCGCCATCCCGGGGGTGTTCGCCGCCGGCGACCTGGTCGACCGCACCTACCGGCAGGCCGTCACCGCCGCCGGGTCCGGCTGCGCCGCGGCCATCGACGCCGAGCGCTGGCTGGCCGAGCAGCCGATCGACTCCGAGCTGGTCGGCGGCGGCTACGGCGCCGGCTCCGACGAGGTCGCGGCCGCCCGCTGAGCGGCGCCGGCCGGCCGGGACACCGGGCAGCCGAGACACACCAGACCCTCAACCACTAGGAACGGAGCACATCGCCATGGCCAACACGGTCGACGTCACCGACGACACCTTCAAGAACGACGTCCTGGGCAGCGACAAGCCGGTCATCGTCGACTTCTGGGCGACCTGGTGCGGTCCGTGCAAGATGGTCGCGCCGGTGCTGGACGAGATCGCGGGCGAGAACAAGGAGAGGATCACCGTCGCCAAGCTGGACATCGACCAGAACCCCGCCACCGCGCGGGACTACCAGGTCATGTCCATCCCGACGATGATCGTGTTCAAGGACGGCCAGGCGGTCAAGCAGATCGTCGGCGCCAAGCCCAAGGCCGCCCTGCTGAAGGACCTCGCCGAGTACCTGTGAGGCCCCGGTCCCGGGGCCGGCGACCGGCCACCCGGACCGACGCGACGCCGGCCGAGCATCCAGCTCGGCCGGCGTCGCCGCATTCGCGGGGAGCGCGCGGATGACGCCCGGTTGCCACTAGGCCGTCCGGGGTGTCTCCGCGACGTGCCGGGGGCGCCGTCGGTGCGCCCCGGTCGTCCAGGGCACAATGAGAGCCGCCCGAACTACCGGCGTCGCGTCGCGGCGCGCGGAACGGTGAGCGAGCGAGGGGTTGCATGCGACTACTGCGCGCCGGGGACAGCGGTCCGGCCGTCGCCGAGGTGCGCTCAGCTCTGCGCGAGTTCGGGCTGCTGCCCGTGCTCGCCCCCGGCGCGCGGGACGACTTCTACGACGACGCCGTCGAGGGGGCGGTCCGGGCGTTCCAGCAACAGCGGGGTCTGATCACCGACGGCATCATCGGCTCGGCCACCTACCGGGCGTTACGCGAGGCTCGCTGGACGCTGGGCGACCGGATGCTGGCGTTGCTGATCTCCGCGCCGATGACCGGCGACGACGTCTTCACGCTGCAGGAACGGCTGCTCGAGCTGGGCTTCGACACGGGCAGGCCGGACGGCGTGTTCGACCCGCAGACCGAGCAGGCGCTGCGCGGCTTCCAGCGCGAGTTCGGGCTGAACCAGGACGGCATCTGCGGCCCGGCCACGCTGCGCGCGCTGCGCCAGCTGGGCCGGAAGGTCACCGGTGGCCGCCCCGGCCTGCTGCGCGAGCAGGAACGGGTCCGCCGCGCGGGTCCCCGGCTGCGCGGCAAGCGCATCATCATCGACCCCGGCCACGGCGGCCCGGACCGCGGCGTGACGGTCGCCGGGGTGGCCGAGGCCGACCTGATGTGGGACATGGCCCGCCGCCTGGAGGGCCGGATGGCCGCCACCGGCATGGAGGCGCTGCTCACCCGGGGCGAGCACGCCTGCCCGCCCGAGCAGGAGCGCGCCGCCTTCGCCAACGCCGCGGGCGCCGACCTGGTGCTCTCGCTGCACACCGACGCCAACCGCAGCATGCACGCGCAGGGCCTGGCCACCTTCCACTTCGGCAACGGGAACGGCTCCACGTCCACCGTCGGCGAGGCGCTGGCCGGGCTCATCCACCGCGAGCTGGTGGCCCGTACCCGGATGCTCGACTGCGGCACCCAGCCCCGTACCTGGGAGATGCTGCGGCTGACCCGGATGCCCACGGTGCGTATCGAGGTGGGCTACCTGACCAATCTGGGCGACCGGCGGAAGATGCTCGACCCGGTGTTCCGCGACGTGGTCGCCGAGGGGATCCTGGTCGCGGTGAAGCGGCTGTACCTGCTCGGCCAGGACGACCAGCCGACCGGGACGTTCACCTTCCAGGACGTACTGGCCCGAGAGCTGGCCCGGGCCGAGTAGCCGAGTCGTCCCGGCTGGGCCGTTGGCCCGCCGGGCGGGGTCCCGGGCCGGTTCGGCGCGGGCCGATTCGACGCGGGCCGATTCGACGCCGGTCCCGGTCAGGTCGGCGCGGCGGGCAGCCGTTCGCGCTCGGGTATCCCGGTGAGCTGACCGGTGTTCTGTGCCGGGATGGCGATCTCGTTGAGCAGCCGCTCCAGCGCGGCCTCCACGTCTTCCTTCCAGGACAGCCCGCTGCGCAGCTCCAGCCGCAGCCTCGGCCACCGGTGGTGCGCCCGGATCGTCTTGAACCCCAGCGAGAGCAGGAACGACGCCGGGATGACGCAGTGCGACTCGGTGGTCGGCGCGGCGTGGCCGAACGCCTCGATGGCCTTCACCCCGCGCCGGGTGAGGTCCTTGGCCACGGCCTGCACCAGCAGCCGCCCCAGCCCCGTGCCGGACAGCTCGGTCTGCACCGCGACCGCGGTGAGCAGCACGGCATCGTGGCTGACCGGGCCGGTGGGAAAGCCCGCGGCGCGCGGCACGGCGGCCGGCGGCGCGTACATCGCATAGCCCGCCGGCACCGTGTCGGAATAGACGATCTTGCCGCAGGATCCCCAGTCCAGCAGCACGCTGGACATCCAGGCTTCCTTCTCCAGCTCGGTGTTGCCGTACTCGTGGGCCTGCTCCGCCATCGACTCGGACAGCTCCCAGAACACGCACCGACGGCACCGCTTCGGCAGCTCGTCGATGTTGTCCAGGGTGATACCGACCACAGACGGCGTCACAAGCGTCAGACCTCCGCGGGTCGGATGACCGGGTCAGCTTCCCAAGACGCCGGTGGCCAGCGCCCTCTAGCGCGAGGATAGATCGATACAGGAGCACTTGGTACCGCCGCGCCGCGGCCGGTCGGTGGATATCGGCGAAGGGTTCGCCCTGCCGGGGGGCACGGGAAACCTGGCTTACACTCCCGGGTGACACCCGTTTCCTAGTCGACCACGGAGCGCCCGCGTGCCATCGTCGGCCGCCGCCTCGCCGGCCCCAGAGTCCCGTCCGCACGTCGACCCGGCCGCTCCCGCGGCCGGCCACTCGGCGGCAGCAGCGGCGGGAGCAGCGGCAGGTGCCGAGCTGGGCGGCCCGGTGGAGCTGACCGACCGGTTCGCCACCCGCACCGACGGGATGACCGCCTCGGAGATCCGCGCGCTGTTCGCGGTGGCCAGCCGCCCCGAGGTGGTGTCGCTGGCCGGCGGGATGCCCAACCTGGCCGCGCTGCCGATGGCCACCCTGGCCGGCGAGGTGGCCGAGCTGATCGCCGAGCAGGGTCAGGTGGCGCTGCAGTACGGGTCGGCCCAGGGCGTGCCGCTGCTGCGCGAGCAGATCACCGAGGTGATGGCCGCCGAGGGGATCAGGGCGAACGCGGACGACGTGGTGGTCACCGTCGGCTCGCAGATGGCGCTGGACCTGGTGACCCGGTTGTTCTGCGACCCCGGCGACGTGGTGCTCGCCGAGGGACCCTCCTACGTCGGGGCGCTGGGCTCGTTCGCCGCGTACCAGGCCGAGGTCGTGCACGTGGCGATGGACGACGACGGCCTGGTGCCCGAGGCGCTGGAGCAGGCGCTGCGGCGGCTCGCCGCCGAGGGCAGGCGCGCCAAGTTCCTCTACACCGTGCCGAACTTCCACAACCCGGCCGGCGTCACGCTCGCCGTGTCCCGCCGCGCGCCGGTGCTGGAACTGTGCCGCCGGTACGGGGTGCTGGTCATCGAGGACAACCCCTACGGCCTGCTCGGCTTCGACGGGCAGACCTACCCCGCCCTGCGGTCGATGGACCCGGACAACGTGATCTATCTCGGGTCGTTCTCCAAGACGTTCGCGTCCGGGCTGCGGGTGGGCTGGGCGCTGGCTCCGCCGGTGGTGCGCGACAAGCTGGTGCTGGCCGCCGAGTCGGCCACGCTGTGCCCGCCCACCTTCAACCAGATGATGGTGTCCTCCTACCTGGCCAACCACGACTGGCGCGGACAGATCAAGACGTTCCGCGAGGTGTACCGGGAACGGCGGGACGCGATGCTCGCCGCGCTGAGCAGCCACCTGCCCGACGGCTGCCGATGGACCCACCCGGCCGGCGGTTTCTACGTGTGGCTCACGGTGCCCGAGGGCGTGGACGCCAAGGCGATGCTGCCCCGCGCGGTGACCGCCCGGGTGGCCTACGCCTCGGGTACCGGTTTCTACGCCGGCGTCGACTCGGCCGGGCTGGGCAGCCGGCAGCTGCGGCTGTCCTACTGCTACCCGCCGCCGGAGCGGATCACCGAGGGCGTGCGGCGGCTGGCCGGGGTGCTGGAGGCCGAGCTGGAGGTGCTGCACACGTTCGGCACCCCGGACCGAGCGACCACTCGGTCGGTCCTGGACAGCAGGCGCGGCCCGCACACACCCTCCCCGGACACCACCTGACCGGCGCCGAAGGCGAGAATGGCCCGGTGGCTGAACGAACGGTGGCGGTGCTGGCCGGTGGGCTGTCGCACGAGCGCGAGGTGTCCCTGCGGTCCGGGCGACGGCTCGCCGCCGAGCTGCGCGAGTTCGGCGCCGTCGTGTCCGAGTGGGACGTCGACTCCACGCTGCTGAGCAGGCTGCACGCCGAGCGGCCGGAGGCGGTCGTCGTGGCGCTGCACGGCGGCGAGGGCGAGAACGGGTCCGTCCAGGCCGTGCTGGAGATGCTCGGGGTGCCGTACGTCGGCACCGACTCACGGGCCTGCCGGGTGGCGTGGGACAAGCCCATCGCCAAGGCCGAGCTGGCCCGTGCCGGGCTCGCCACCCCCGACTGGGTGGTGCTCCCGCACGCCACGTTCCGCGACCTGGGCGCCCGCGCGGTGCTGGACGCCATCGTGGCCAAGCTGGGCCTGCCGCTGATGGTCAAACCGGACCAGGGCGGCTCGGCGCTCGGCGCTCAGCTGGTTCGGAACGCCGAGGAGCTACCGGCGGCGATGGTCGACTGCCTCGCCTACGGCAACGCGGTGCTGGCCGAGCGTTACGTCAGCGGCACGGAGGTGGCCGTGACGGTGGTGGCCGACCCGGAGCCCCGCGCGCTGCCCGTGGTGGAGATCAGGGCCAAGGGCGGCGTCTACGACTACGCGGCCCGGTACACCCCGGGCGCCGCCGGCTTCCCCTGCCCGGCCGAGCTGCCGGTGGACGTGCTGCGCGCGGCGGAGCGGGCGGCGCTGGACGCGCACCGGCTGCTCGGGCTGCGTGACCTCTCCCGCACCGACGCGATCGTGACCGACGACGGCACCGTGCACGTGCTGGAAGTGAACGTCAGCCCCGGGCTGACCGAGACCTCGCTGCTGCCCACGGCGGTGGAAGCCGCGGGCGAGCGGCTGGGCGGGCTGTTCAGTTCGTTGATCGACGGGGCCGTCCGTCGCGGGGGTCCAGGCCACCGCTGACGGCCCCGCAAATCGCTCCGGTGGTGCGGGTCGATCGACTCGTGCCGGCCGTCGCGCGGGCGAACTGTAGCCCGCTGTGATGCCGTGTGCCGCTGCGTGACCGGCGCTCTCGCCCCCGACCCGACCCGTCGGGCGGTCGCGCTCAGATCGCCACTCAGCCGTCCCGGCAGGGATATCGATCGCTCGGTAACGTCGTTTTCTGGTTGCGAGAGCAACTCGGGTCCGGTCCACAGCCGATCAGCGTGTGCGTGGCGGTGTTCTCGCCGTCGGCCGTGGCCCGGCGTCAGCCATTACCCGGGCGCATCAGCTCGACGATGCGTTCCAGGTCGTCCACCGAGCCGAACTCGACGACGATCCGTCCCTTGCGCTGCCCCATCTCGACCTTGACCCGGGTGTCGAAACTGTCCGAGAGCCGGTCGGCCACCTCGTCCAGCACCGGCGGACGGTCGGTCCGTTTGGCGGCCACGGGCTGCTTGGCGGCGGCGCCCGGATCACGCTTGGCGAGGGTGACCGCCTCCTCGGTGGCGCGCACCGACATGCCCTCGGCGATCACCCGGGCGGCCAGGTCCTCCTGTCGTCCGGCATCCTCCAGCCCGAGCAGCGCCCGCGCGTGGCCGGCGGACAGCACCCCGGCCGCCACCCGACGCTGCACCGCCACGGGCAGCCGCAGCAGCCGGATCATGTTGGTCACCACCGGGCGGCTGCGCCCGAGGCGGTCCGCCAGCTGATCGTGGGTGACCCCGAACTCCGCGAGCAGCTGCTCGTAGGCCGCCGCCTCCTCCAGCGGGTTGAGCTGGACGCGGTGGATGTTCTCCAGCAGCGCGTCCCGGAGCAGGGCGTCGTCCTCGGTCTGCCGGACGATGGCCGGCAGCCGGTCGAGCCCCGCCTGCTGCGCTGCCCGCCAGCGGCGCTCGCCCATGATCAGCTGGTAGCTGCCCTGGTCGGTCTCTCGCACCACGATCGGCTGCAGCAGGCCGAACTCACGGATCGAGTGGGTGAGCTCGGCGAGGGCCTCGTCGTCGAACTGGCGGCGCGGCTGCTGCGGGTTGGGCCGGATCGACGCGACCGGCAGCTCCCGGTACTGCGCGCCGGCGACCTCGCCCGGTTCCGGTACCGCGTTCGCGGGCGGGCCCTCCTCGGGATCCGGACCGAGCCGGGGGTCCCGCCGGATCCGAACATCGGCCGGCGAGTCGGCCCAGCCGTCCGCGTGATCGGGAGCCGTGGGGATCAGCGCGGCCAGCCCCCGACCGAGGCCACCCTTGCGGGTGTTCATCGTCCCGACTCCGCCTCGTACTCGGCGTACTGCGCGGTGACCATCTCGCGAGCCGCGTCCAGGTAGCTCATCGCACCGCGGGATCCGGGGTCGTAGGCCAGGACGGTCTGGCCGAACCCCGGCGCCTCGGAGACCTTGACGCTGCGCGGGATGACGGTGCGGAGGACCCGCTCGCCGAAGTGCTGGCGCACCTCGGCGGTGACCTGGTCGGCGAGCTTGGTCCGGCCGTCGTACATGGTCAGCAGGATGGTCGAGACGTGCAGCTGCCGGTTCAGGTGCGCGCGGACGAGCTCGATGTTGTTGATCAGCTGACCGAGCCCCTCCAGCGCGTAGTACTCGCACTGGATCGGGATCAGCACCTCGGCGGCGGCGACCAGGGCGTTCACGGTCAGCAGGCCTAGCGACGGCGGGCAGTCGATCAGTACGTAGTCGACGTCGAGTTCGTCCAGGGTGCGCGAGTCGAGCGCCTGCTTCAGCCGCGCCTCCCGGGCGACCATGCTCACGAGCTCGATCTCGGCGCCGGCCAGGTCGATCGTCGCGGGCACGCACAGCAGCTCGGGGGACTGCGTACTGGGCTGCGCGGCATCGGCCAGGTTGATCTCACCGAGTAGGGCCTCGTACACCGACGGGGTGCCGCTGGTGTGCTCCACACCGAGGGCGGTACTGGCGTTGCCCTGCGGGTCGAGGTCGATCACCAGCACGCGCATCCCGTAGGTGACGAGCGCGGCGGCGAGGTTCACCGTGCTGGTGGTCTTCCCGACGCCGCCCTTCTGGTTGGCAACGGTGAGGATCCGGCGCTCGGCCGGACGCGGCATCTCGCGGCCGTCGGGGTGCAGCACCCGCGCGGCGCGTTCGGCCTCCTCGGCGATGGGAGTCCACATCCAGTCCTCCGAAGGATCTGCTGACGGTGGGGGCGGGCCGGCGCTGGTCCGACCGCTGCCGGCTCGACCGGCGTTGGCGTTGGTGGTGGTCCGGCCGGTGTTCATCCGGCCGGCGCTGGTCCGGCCGGCACCGGGCTTGGTGTGACCAGCGTTCGGCGGACCGGCGTTGGTCCCGGCGGGGGGAGCGCTGCCGCCGGTCGACGTTCCCGACGGGATCGGGCCGGATGTTTCACGTGAAACATGACGACGCTGTGCGACATCGTAACCTTCGCCGCGCTCGCCGACGTCGTCCCCGGGCAACCACACGCTCATCCTGACCGCCTGTTCGCTCGTCCCGGTACGCGCGCGCCGGACCGGGTCGCGGTGCGTTCCACGACGACGACGGTGGTCGGCGGATCGACGTGTGCTCCTCCGCATTGGACCACGCGCGGTGCCGAGCCTCCAAAGCCGCGCACGGCAGCGCGGTCTCGAGCCGCCTCGGTGACCGCCGAGGCACCCTTGATCGCCAGCAGTCGCCCGTCCGTCCGCAGCAACGGCATCGCCCAGCCCGCGAGCCGGGCGAGCGGCGCCACCGCCCGAGCGGTCACCACGTCGGCCCCGGACCAGTCCCGGCGCACCTGGCGCTCCTCCGCCCGGCCGCGCACCACGGTCACGTTCAGCTCCAACGCCCGCGCGGTGTCCCGCAACCAGTCGGACCGGCGCTGCAACGGCTCGAGGAGCACGATCTCCAGATCGGGCCGAGCCAGCGCCAGCGGGATACCGGGCAGGCCGGCTCCCGAACCCAGATCAAGCACGCGCGCGCCCTCCTCGAGTAGCTCGGCGATCACGGCGCAGTTCAGCACGTGCCGCTCCCACACCCGATCCCCTTCGCGGGGCCCGATCAGCCCGTGCTGTATCCCGGTGTCCGCGAGCAGTCCGGCGTACCGGAGCGCTTGCTCCACGCGCGGTCCGAACAGCTCCTCGGCTGCCCGCCTGGCGCCCGCGGCCGGAGCGACGCGAGGTGGGCCTTCGGTGGTGCCGACGTGCGCCGCGTCCAGGTCCGAGGACCGGGCATCCGCGTGCGCGGCGTTCGGCAACGCGACGGCCGGCCCGGTCTGGCCCGACGTCGTCGCGAGCCAGCTCACCGGGTCCGGGTCCGGGCTCACCGGGTCCGCGCCCACCGGGTCCGCGCCCACCGCGTCCGGAGCCGAGGGAGTGGGGACGGCTGGCTCGGGGGGAGCGGCGTCCGGAGCGTGATCGGCATCCCGATGGGGCGCTCTGTCGCTGGCCACCCGGCCGCACCTCGCTTCGTCTAGGGACTGTGCTCGGACCGCGGAGGCAACCGGGCCGCCAGCCGAGTCCGCGGGTGGGCACCGCGCGGTAGCCAGAACGGTAGTCGGCGCGCGGCGGCGCCAGCGGACGAGGGTCGGCGCGTCCCCCGACGTGTCCCGGTCCTCACCCGAACGCCGAATCCTGTCATCGCCCGGGCTCTGAGGGCGCGGCGCCGACGTGGCTGTGGGGAGCGTCCTGGTCTCAGCACCGACTCCGCCACCGTGCGTGAAGTGGACGCGCGGAGACCAGGTGGGGTTCGCATCCGGGCGGACGTCACGGTCGATTCGCGACAGGCCGGCCGCCGTCCCGTCGCAAGCCCCCGGGGATGCGCCGGAGGCTCGCGGTAGGCGCGGGCAGTGCACCCGAGGGACCGGACCCCGCGCGACGGACCCTCGCGAGCGAGCCGCAGGCGAGCGACAGCATCCGAGCCCGCTCCGGTGGAGCGGCTCGGGGCACGGACGCCGAGCGACAACCCGACCGGCGATCTCGGGTCCGGCGAATGATCCCGGGGTCCGGACCAGAACGTTCTGAGCCAGCCGCCACTCGACCCGTCAACTCGAAGGCTACGGCCGACGACCCGGCCCAGGACGCCATCGCGAGGCTCTCGAGGGAACGCGCGCGAACCTCACGGGGCAACTCGGGACCTGACAACCCACCGGAGCGTCGCTCACTGCAGCCGGGGTGCTGAGCCGCAGGCGGAGTCGACCACCACCCGCGGGGACAACGCGGCGCAACGGGCTCCACGCCGTTGTGCCCACCCCGCCGCGGTGGAGGACCAGCCAGCTCCCGACTCCCGCGGGATGCCGACCACGGCCACGACGCCCCACCCGAGCGCGACGTCCCCTGCGACCCGTTCCCCTCCGAGGACGGGTACAGCGAGCAGTGCCAGCCCGAATCCCGTCACCACCCGAGCGCGGCCATCTCGACCAGCCGCAGCGGAGCCGATCGGCCACCACCGCACACGGCCACCACGGCGACGCCGCCCTCACATCGGAATTCGTCTGACCACCACCGGTCAGGCACCGCACCTCAGGGGGTCCAGACCGAGCCGGCCCAAAGTTAGCCGGGAGCCGACCGACCGCTGATCACACCCGCCATCCGGCGGGTGGCCGGAGGCAGAGGACAGGAGGACAGGAGGACACAAAAGAACCGGGGCGGCCGATTCACGATCGGCCGCCCCGGTTCCTGCCCATGTTTCACGTGAAACATGCAGCGCTCATGTCTTGGGGAACACCACCACGCGCCGGCGGGGGTCCTCACCCTCACTCTCGCTGAAGACGCCGCGGATGGCCGCGACCGCGTCGTGGACGACCTTGCGCTCGAACGGCGTCATCGGCCGCAGGCGCACGGCCTCCCCGGTCGACAGGACGTCGTTGGCGGTCTGCTTGCCCAACTCGGCCAGCTCGCCCCGGCGCGACACCCGCCAGCCGGCGACGTCCAGCATCAGCCGGCTGCGAGTCCCGGTCGCCTGCTGTACGGCCAGGCGGGTCAACTCCTGGAGCGCCTCCAGGCCCGCGCCCCGGTCACCGACGAGCTTGTCCAGATCCTCACCGCCCTCGACGCTCACCACCGCACGTCCCGCCTCGACGTCGATGTCCAGGTCACCGTCGTAGTCCAGTACGTCGAGCAACCGCTCGAGGTAGTCCGCCGCGACGTCGCCCTCGCGGATCAGCAGATCCTCGTGCGAACTCTGGGTGGCCGCTGGGCTGTCGTTCGACGCCTGATCCGCCTGTGCTGTCTTCGCCACGATTGCTCCTCTCGCCCGTCCCGACGGGCGGCCGGTCGCATCCCCGGCATGCATCGCCCGTTCACTACGCTTGTGGATCCCCGCTCCGCTCCACCGAGCCTTCGGCTCAGCCGGGAGCGGGCGGTTACCGCCGCCGCCCCCGTTTGGACCGCCCTCCGGGCTGTCCGGGGCGCGAGTCGGAACGGTCGGCGGCGGCGTCCTGCCTGGCCGCGCCGGCCCCGTTCCCGGCGGATCCGTTCGTCGCTGAGCCGTTGGTCGCCGCACCGTTCTTCGCGGAACCGTTCACCTGCTCGCCGGCCCGCCCCTCGGCCTTGCCGTCACCGGAGCCGGAGCCGTCACCGGAGCCGTCGCCGGAAGCCGAACCGCCGTCGGCCGAGGGTCGGGCAGCCTTGGACGGGGTGATCGGCTTGGCTCCGGGCTTGCGCTGCTTGGCCTCGGGGTCCGGCTTCTGACCGACCTTGGGCGCCAGGGTGCGGTGCACCTCGGTCTTGTGCGCGGTCTTGCTGGCTTCTTCCTTGTCGATCCTCCGGTACACCAGCTTCTGCTGGGCGAGCGTCCAGAGGTTGTTGGACACCCAGTAGAAGAGGATGGCCAGGGGCAGGAAGGGAGCGCCGATCACCACGCCGATGGGGAAGAGGTACAGCGTCAGCTTGTTCATCACCGCGGTCTGCGGGTTCTCCGCCTGGACGGCGGGCTGACGGGCCACGTTGTGCCGGGCGGTGAGGTGGGTGAAGAAGCCGGCCGCGATCATCAGCGGCAGCATCACGATCATCATCGAGCCGACGGTCGTGTTGTAGTCGCTCAGCGGCAGGACGTTCGCCGGGTGGTAGAACGGGAAGATCGACGGGCCGACCGTGGCGCCCAGCTTCGCGCCGAACACGCTGGCCTCGTTGAACGAGACCACCTCGGCGCGATTGAAGATGTAGTTCTCCATCTTGTACGGCTGGAACTCGCGCAGCACGTGGAACAGGCCGATGAACACGGGTACCTGAACCAGCATCGGCAGGCAGCCACCGAGCGGGCTGACGCCGTGCTCGCTCTGCAGCCGCTGCATCTCGGCGGCCATCTTCTGCTTGTCGTTGCCGTACTTCTTCTTCAGCCGCTGGATCTCCGGCGCGAACTCCTGCATCTTGCGCATGGACCGCACCTGGTGCACGAACGGCTTGTACAGCAGCGCCCGCAGCGTGAAGACGAGGAACACCACCGCCAGCGACCACGCGACGCCGCTGGACGGGCCGAACACGAACCCGAAGGCCTTGTGCCAGAACCACAGGATCGCCGAGACCGGGTAGTAGATGAAGTTCAGCACGGTGCTCGCTCCTCGGTGGCGCGAAATCGTCGGGGTGGCACGGGGTCGACTCCTCCAGGGTGCCAGGGAGCGCAGCGGAGCAGTCGCCACACCGCGAGGACGAGTCCGATCAGCATGCCGTGCTCGCGCAGGGCCCCGACCGCGTACTCGCTGCAGCTGGGGTAGAACCGGCAGCTCGGGGGCAGGCCCGGCGAGATCCACCGTTGGTAGGCCCGGATGAGCGCGATCAGCGGCCGGGCGAGGAAGGACACCCGGCGGGTGTCATCGTTCCCGGTCTCGCTCATCGCCGTACTCACCGTCGGCTCGAGGGGTTCAGCGCCGTGCGCAGCGCCCGGTCGACATCCACACCGAGCTGCTCCGAGCTCGCGGTCGCCGAGCGGGGAAGTGCCCGAACCACCAGGCGGGTGCCCGGCGGTAGCTGATCGATCCGTTCGCGCATGAGGTGCCGCAACCGTCGTGCCACCCGATGCCGCACGACCGCACCTCCGACCGCCTTGCTCACGACGAAACCCACCTGTGTCCGGGCGGCTGTCCCGACGCCGTCCGGCTCACGGTCGGCGTCCGCCGGCGGGGCCAGCAGGTGCGCGACGACCAGGGAACGCCCGGACCGACGCCCGTTGCGGATCACGGCGGCGAAGTCGTCCCGCTGGGTCAGCCGGGAGACCGGCGGAAGCACGGCTCATCGCGCCCGGTCAGGCGGACAGCTTCTCCCGGCCCTTGCGGCGCCGCGTGGCCAGGATCGCCCGGCCGGCGCGGGTCCGCATGCGGAGCCGGAAGCCGTGGGTACGCGAACGACGGCGGTTGTTCGGCTGAAACGTGCGCTTGCCCTTGCTCACTTCTGGGTTCTCCCGTTCTTGGTCGGCCAGTCGGCGGTGGTCCGGGCACGCGTAGGCGAACCGAACTGCCGGATGACCGCATGCCACAGCGCGCCGACTCGCGACGCGGTTACCGGCAAGGGTACGCAGCGCCCTTTCGGGTGGTCAAACCGGGTGGTGCGGCCGGGCGGCGCAACTCGTCCGGTGGACGAGGTTTGTCGCGGAGCGGGCACCGTTGCTAGCGTCGCGGTCCGCTCCGTGCCGGACGAGCGCGCGGGCGGCATGAACACGACGCCGTGAACCTGGCGAACATCTCGACCCGTGCAGTCATCCCGGGACGGCGCCCGTCGTACACCTCTCCTCCCGGGGGTGGCCCGACGGTTGAGGCTTGTGCCCGCGTACCGTCCTGCGCACAGGTGTGGATAACTCTGTGGACGGTCGCGCTGACATCGGCGTCCGCCGTCGGTGATCGACAACGACACACCGGTGCGGATCAGCAGGGGGAGCGACGGGGGATGTCCGACCAGGCGAACGGTCTCGGGGAGATCTGGCAACGCGTGGTCGCCGACCTCTGCGCCACCCGTGGGGCCGACGACTCCGGCGGTCCGGCCGAGCCGCTGTCCGCGCAGCAGCGGGCGTTCCTGCGGCTCACCCGTCCGCTCGGTCTGCTGGACGACACCGTGCTGCTGGCCGCGCCCACCGAGTTCGCCAAGGACGCGATCGAGCGCATCCTGCGGCTGCCGATCACCGAGGCGTTGAGCCGGCACCGGGGCAAGCAGGTAACCCTCGCGGTGGTGGTCGACCCGGCCGGCGCTGCCAAGGGCACCGAGGTGCCCGGTGCCGAGCCGGGCGCCGACGAGTACCCGGCCGCGTCCGACGGCTCCGACCACGCCCCGATGCCGGGGGCCGTCCGCGGCTACGAGCCCGGCTACTCCCGGGAGTTCCCGCGGCCCTACGACGAGCGCGGGCCGGCCACCCGGTACCCGGTCGACGAGCCGGTCCAGCGGGGCGACGGCCAGCCGGAGGGTCCGGGCCGGCGGATGGACCGCTCGGAGTCCTGGCCGTCGTACCCCTCGGGCACCGGCAACGGCGCGTCCGGCCCGCCCGGCCCGACCGGCGGCCCACCCGGGCCCCCGGGGACCACCGGACCGGCCGGCGCCCAGGCCCGGATGACCAGCCGCCTGAACGAGAAGTACACCTTCGACACGTTCGTCATCGGTGCCTCGAACCGGTTCAGCCATGCGGCCGCCGTCGCGGTGTCCGAGGCGCCGGCGCGCGCCTACAACCCGCTGTTCATCTGGGGCGAGTCCGGGCTGGGCAAGACGCACCTGCTGCACGCGGTCGGGCACTACGCCCAGCGGCTGTTCCCGGGTATGCGGGTGCGGTACGTGTCGACCGAGGAGTTCACCAACGACTTCATCAACAGCCTGCGTGACGACCGCAAGGTGGCCTTCCAGGGCCGCTACCGCGATGTCGACGTGCTGCTGGTGGACGACATCCAGTTCCTGGAGGGCAAGGAAGGCACCCAGGAGGAGTTCTTCCACACCTTCAACACGCTGCACAACGCGAACAAGCAGATCGTGGTCTCCTCGGACCGGCCGCCCAAGCAGCTGGCCACGTTGGAGGACCGGATGCGCACCCGGTTCGAGTGGGGGCTGATCACCGACATCCAGCCACCGGAGCTGGAGACCCGGATCGCCATCCTGCGCAAGAAGGCGGCGCAGGACCGGCTGGCCGCGCCCGCCGAGGTGCTGGAGTTCATCGCGGCCCGCATCGAGCGGAACATCCGGGAGCTGGAGGGCGCGCTGATCCGGGTCACCGCGTTCGCCTCGCTCAACCGGCAGCCGGTGGACACCCAGCTGGCCGAGATCGTGCTGCGCGACCTGATCCCGGACTCGCACGCCCCGGAGATCACCGCGCCCACGATCATGGCGGTGACCGCGGAGTACTTCGATCTGACGATCGACGAGCTGTGCGGG
>DASXJJ010000227.1:0-28689 GCA_036497465.1 Pseudonocardia sp.
GACCAGCACGGGCTGCAGTGCGGGTTCTGCACCCCGGGGATGTTGATGACCAGCCGCTGGCTGCTCGACCACAACCCCGACCCCACCGAGACCGAGATCCGCGAGGCCATCTCCGGCCAGATCTGCCGCTGCACCGGCTACGAGAACATCGTCCGCTCGGTCCGCGCGGCCGCCGACCTGCAGCGCGCGGGCTCGGCCGCCCCGGTGGGGGCCGAGCACGAGGGAGCCCGGGCATGAGCACCACCGAGGAGACCCGGCCACCGGCCAGCGGGCCGCGGACCGCCGCGACGACGCCGATGGGCTACGGCTCGATGCGGCGCAAGGAGGACGCGCGCTTCATCCGGGGCAAGGGCCGCTACCTGGACGACGTGCAGCTGCCCGGGATGCTGCACTCGGCGATCCTGCGCAGCCCGTACGCGCACGCCCGGATCCTGTCCGTGGACACCAGCGCGGCGGAGGCGCACCCGAAGGTCCGGGCGGTGATCACCGGCGAGACGCTGGCCGGGCTGGGGCTGTCCTGGATGCCCACGCTGTCGCACGACGTGCAGGCGGTGCTGGCGACCGACAAGGTGCGCTTCCAGGGCCAGGAGGTGGCGTTCGTCGTCGCCGAGGACCGGTACTCCGCGCGCGACGCGCTGAGCCTGATCGAGGTCGAGTACGAGCCGCTGGCGCCGGTGATCGACGCGCGGCGCGCGCTGGACACCGACGCGCCGGTGATCCGGGACGACCTGGACGGGCGCACCGACAACCACATCTTCGACTGGGAGGCCGGCGACGCGGCGGCCACCGACGCGGTGTTCGCCCGGGCCGACGTCGTGTCGGCCTGCGACATGCTCTACCCGCGCAGCCACCCGGCGCCGATGGAGACCTGCGGGTCGATCGCCAGCATGGACCCGGTGACCGGGAAGCTCACCGTCCACACCACCACCCAGGCGCCGCACGCGCACCGCACGGTATACGCGCTGGTCGCCGGCCTGCCCGAGCACAAGATCCAGATCATCTCGCCGGACATCGGCGGCGGCTTCGGCAACAAGGTCGGCATCTACCCGGGCTACGTGTGCGCGGTGGTCGGCTCGATCGTGACCGGGGCGCCGGTCAAGTGGGTGGAGGACCGCTCGGAGAACCTGATGAGCACGTCGTTCGCCCGGGACTACCACATGCACGGGGAGATCGCGGCGACCTCGGACGGCAAGATCCTCGGGGTCCGGGTGAAGGTGCTCGCCGACCACGGGGCGTTCAACGGCACGGCACAGCCCTCGAAGATGCCGGCCGGGCTGTTCCACGTGTTCTCCGGCTCGTACGACATGCCGGCCGCGCACTGCTCGGTGACCGGCGTCTACACCAACAAGGCCCCCGGCGGGGTGGCCTACGCCTGCTCGTTCCGGATCACCGAGGCCGTCTACCTGGTCGAGCGGCTGGTCGACGTGCTGGCGAAGGACCAGGGCTGGGACCCGGCCGAGCTGCGGATGAAGAACCTGCTGCGCTCCGAGCAGTTCCCCTACACCACCCCGCTGGGCTGGGAGTACGACTCGGGCGACTACCCGAAGACGCTGACCCTGGCCCTGGAGAAGGCGGGGTACGCGCGGCTGCGCCGCGAGCAGGCCGAGAAGCGTGCCCTGTTCGACCGGGGAGAGACGAGCGAGCTGATGGGCATCGGCCTGTCGTTCTTCACCGAGGCCGTCGGCGCCGGGCCGAGACGGACCATGGACATCCTCGGGCTGGGCATGGCCGACGGAGCCGAGCTGCGCATCCACCCCACCGGCAAGGCGGTGCTGCGGCTGTCCTGCATGAGTCAGGGACAGGGGCACCAGACCACGTTCGCCCAGATCGTCGCCGAGGAGCTGGGCATCTCGCCGGACGACATCGAGGTGGTGCAGGGCGACACCGACCAGACGCCGTTCGGCCTGGGCACCTACGGCTCGCGGTCGACGCCGGTGTCCGGGGCGGCGACGGCGGTGGTGGCGCGCAAGGTCCGCGAGCGGGCCCGGATCGTCGCGGCCGCGATGCTGGAGGTGTCCGGCGACGACCTGGAGTGGGAGAAGGGCCGGTTCCACGTCAAGGGCGACCCGGGCGCCGGGAGGACCATGACCGAGATCGCCATGGCCGCGCACTCCGACCTGGAGCTGCCCGACGGCGTGGAGGGACACCTGGACGCCACCTGCGTCTACAACCCGCCGAACCTCACCTACCCGTGCGGCGCCTACGTCTGCGTGGTCGACGTCGACGCGGGCACCGGGCAGGTGTCGGTGCGCCGGTTCATCGCGGTGGACGACTGCGGGGTGCGGATCAACCCGATGATCGTCGAGGGCCAGGTGCACGGCGGGCTGGCCGACGGGGTGGGCATGTCGCTGATGGAGGTGCTCGCGTTCGACAGCGACGGCAACCATCTGGGCGCGTCGTTCATGGACTACCTGCTGCCCACCTCGATGGAGTGCCCGTCCTGGGAGCTCGGCGAGACGTGCACGCCCTCGCCGCACCACCCGATCGGCGCGAAGGGGGTGGGCGAGTCGGCGACCGTCGGGTCCCCACCCGCGGTGGTGAACGCGGTGCTCGACGCGATCGGGGTCCGGCACGCCGACATGCCGCTGACCCCGGCACAGGTGTGGTCGGCGATGCGCGGCAGCCCGCTGCGCACCGACCTGGCGCTGGACTGACGGCGGCCCGGGGACATGGCGAGGTCACGGTGAGCGGGGCGGACCTGCTCGCGCGCGCCGACCGGCTGCGCACCGGCCGCACCCCGTTCGTGCTGGCCACCGTGGTCCGGGCGGAGCGGCCGACCAGCGCCTGCCCCGGCGACCGGGCGCTGGTGCTGGCCGACGGGACGATCGAGGGCTTCGTCGGGGGCACCTGCGCGGAGTCGACGGTGCTGGACCAGGGGCTGCGGCTGCTCGCCGCCGGCGGGTCCGGCCTGCTGCGGATCAGCCCGACGGCCGGCCGGGACGCCGGCCCGGACGCCCCTCCGGCCGGTTCCGAGGGGGTCATCACGGTCGGCAACCCGTGCCTGTCCGGCGGGGCGCTGGAGATCTTCCTGGAGGCGATGCTCCCGCCACCGCTGGTGCTGGTGACCGGCGACGCCCCGGTCGCGCGGGCACTGGTTCGGCTGGGCGCCGCGCTCGACTACGACGTGCGGGCGGGGTTCGGCGGTGCGATCCCGGAGATCCCGGACGGCACCGAGGCGGTGGTGGTGGCCTCGCACGGCCGCGACGAGGACCGGGTGCTCGCCGCCGCGTTGCGGGCCGCGGTGCCCTACGTAGCGCTGGTCGCCAGCCGTCGCCGGGGTGCGGCCGTGCTCGCCGCGCTCGGGTTGCCGGCGGAGCTGACGGCCCGGGTGTCGGTGCCGGCCGGGCTCGACATCGGAGCCCGCTCGGCGCCGGAGATCGCGCTGTCGGTGTACGCCGAGCTGCTGGCCACCCGGCCCCGCACCGGGCAGGCGGCGGCACCAGCGCCGGTGGCGGCATCCGCGCCGGTGGCGACCGGGGCGGCCCCGGCGGAGCACCACGCGTGCTGTTCCGGATGAGCCCCGAACCGCCGGCGGACGTGCCGGCGCTGCGCGAGTCCCTGGGGCGGGGCGGCTACCTCGTCGACGAGTCGCTGGCCACCGCGCTGTTCCTGGCTGTGCGGCTGGGCCAGCCGATCCTGCTGGAGGGCGAGCCCGGGGTGGGCAAGACGCAGGCGGCGATCTCGCTGGCCGCCGCGCTGGACACAACGCTGATCCGGTTGCAGTGCTACGAGGGCCTGACCAGCTCGGAGGCCATCTACGAGTGGAACTACCCGCGCCAGCTGCTGGGCATCCGGCTGGCCGAGGCGCGCGGCGCGCACCTCGCCGAGGCCGACCTGTTCAGCGAGGACTACCTGCTGGCCCGCCCGCTGCTCGCCGCCGTCAGCCATCCCGGGCCGCGTCCCGCGGTGCTGCTCGTCGACGAGGTGGACCGGGCCGACGACGAGTTCGAGGCCTACCTGTTCGAGCTGCTCGCCGAGTCCTCGGTGACCATCCCGGAGCTGGGCACCCGCCGCGCCGTGCTGCCCCCGATCGCGGTGCTCACCTCCAACCGGACCCGGGACCTGCACGACGCGCTCAAGCGCCGCTGCCTGTACCACTGGATCGGCTATCCGGACGCCGGCCGGGTCGCCGCGATCATCCGGCAGCGGGTGCCCGGGGTGGCGGACTGGTTGGCCGAGCAGGTGGCCGCCGCGGTGCACCGGTTCCGCGGGCTGGACCTGGTCAAGCCGCCCGGGGTGGCCGAGGCGATCAGCTGGGCCGGCGCTTTGCGGGTGCTCGGGGTGGACACGCTGGAGCCGGCGACGACCGAGCGCACCCTCGGCGTGCTGCTCAAGTACGACGAGGACATCCAGCTGGCCCGCTCGGCCGGGCTCGCGGGGCTGCTGCATGGTCCGGGCTGACCTGGCCACCCTGGTCTCCCGGTTCGCCGCCGCGGTGCACGAGGCCGGGCTGCCGGTCGGCCCGGACCGGGCGCTGCGGCTGACCCGTGCGGTGGCCGCCGTCCGGCCGGACACCACGGCCCGGCTGTACGCGTGCGTGCTGGCCACCCTGACCAGCGACCCGGCTCAGCGCGAGGTGCTGGACCCGGTGTTCGACGCGGTCTTCCGGGGGCTGACCGACCCGGCCGGGTTCCGGGGCGACCGGCCGCCGGAGCCGCCCCCGCCGCGGACCCGGCCGTCCCGCCGGGGCACCCCCGACGGGTCGGCGGACCCGCGCCCGCCGTCCGGCGCCACCGCCCTGGCCCCGGCCGCGCGCCCGGTCGACGGCACCGCCCGCGACGACGAGCTGCCCACCCCGGCGATCGCGACGGCCGAGGAACGGCTGGCCGCCCGGGACTTCGCCGACCTGTCGGCCGACGAGCTGGCCGGCCTGGCGGAGGCGATGCGCCGGTTCCGGCTGGCCACCCCACCTCGGCGCACCCGGCGGACCCGCCGCGCCGGGCACGGGCACCTGGTGGACCTGCGCGAGACGCTGCGCGCCGCGCGCCGCACCGGCGGGGACCCGGCAAGGCTGGCCCGGCGCACCCGCCGGACCCGGCCGAGGCGGCTGGTGGTGCTGTGCGACATCTCGGGGTCGATGGAGCCCTACTCGCGGGCGCTGCTGCAGCTGCTCTACTGCGCCACCGGCGGCTCCCGCGCGGAGGTGTTCACCTTCGCGACCCGGCTGACCAGGCTCACCCCGACCCTGTCCCGCTCGGCACCGTCCACCGCGCTGGCCGAGGCGACCGCGCGCGCCCCCGACTGGTCCGGCGGGACCCGGATCGGGGCGGCGGTCAAGGAGTTCCTGGACCGCCACGGGCGTCGCGGCATGGCCAGGGGCGCCGTGGTGCTGGTGATCTCCGACGGGTGGGAGACCGGCGACCCGGCCGAGCTGGGCGTGCAGATGGCCCGGCTGCACCGGCTCGCGCACCGCGTCGTGTGGGCCAACCCACGCACGGCGGACGCCCGCTACCGGCCGACCGTCGCGGGGATGGCCGCGGCGTGGCCGTACTGCGACTCGCTGGTCAGCGCGCACCGGCTGGACGCACTCGACGACCTGCTCGAGGCACTGGCCGTGCCGCACCGGGCGGACCGGCCCGCACCCGGGCGCCGGCTGGGCTAGGTGGCGTCCCGTACCTGCGCCAGCGCCGAGGGGTCCAGCCACTTCGTCGTGTCGAACCCGTGGCTGCTGGCCCGGTCGAGCAGGTCGGCCAGGCGGGCGCTGTGCCGGTGCACCTCGGCGGACTCGTCGTGCCGCACCGCGGACTCCAGCCGGGCCCGGCTCTCCTCGACCTGCTCGCGCAGTGTCACTTCGAAACTGTTCATCGGTACCCCCGTGATCGGCGAGACGGCGGGTCGGCCCGGATACTCGCGTCGGCCTTGACTAGGACCTGGTGCCGGCACCGCTGGCCCGGAGGCCCACACGCTGTTGTGTGCGAGGCGTGCCCCAGAGTAGCCGGACGGAAAGCGGGATGCGCAGGTCAGACGGCTGGCCTGCGCCGACCGGTCGGCGCCGGAGATCATTTCGTCGCGCGCCAGACCGCGCGGGCCCCCGTCCGACGCGTACGCTGGACAGGTCGGGAGCCACTCGCGCGCACGCGTCGGAGCTGCGTCGTTCCTGTCTGAAGACCGAGCTCGGGTCGCGTGGGCGTCCGAGGACGGACCGGTGCGATGCCCGACAGCGGTCAGACAAGCTCCCCGACGCGGACGACGGCACCCCGCCAGTCGCGGGCCGCCGCTCCCACCCTCTCCGCCGACTCGGTCCGTGCGTACCTCAACCAGATCGGCAAGGTCCCGCTGCTCACCGCCGACGAGGAGGTGTGGCTCGCCCGCCGGGTCGAGGCCGGGCTGTACGCCGCCGAGCGGCTCCGCGAGCTGAGCCCGGCCCCCGGCACGGCCCTGCGGCGGGACCTGCGGTGGATCGCGCAGGACGGCGCCCGGGCGAAGGAACACCTGGTCGAGGCCAACCTGCGGCTGGTCGCCTCGGTCGCCAAGCGCTACGTCGGCAGGGGCGTGCCGTACCTGGACCTCATCCAGGACGGCAACCTCGGGCTGATCCACGCCGTCGAGAAGTTCGACTACGCCAAGGGCTACAAGTTCTCCACCTACGCCACCTGGTGGATACGCCAGGCCATCAGCCGCGCGCTGGCCGAGAGCGCCCGCACCATCCGGCTCCCGGTCCACGTCGTCGAGATCGCCAACCGGATCGTCCGGGTGCAGCGGGAGCTGCTGCGCAGCCTGTCCCGCGAACCGTCGCTCGAGGAGGTGGCCCGGGAGCTGGACCTGACTCCCGAGCGGGTCACCGAGATCCGGCGGCACGCACGGGACCCGGTGTCCCTGGACCAGACCCTCAGCGAGGAGGGCACCACCAACCTCGGCGACCTGATCGAGGACTCCCAGGCCGTCGTGGCCCACGAGGCCGTGGCGTTCTCGCTGCTGCAGAGCCAGCTGCGGTCGGTGCTGGCCACGCTGACCGAGCGGGAGTCCGGGATCATCCGGCTCCGCTTCGGCCTCACCGACGGCAGGCCGCGCACGCTGGAGGAGATCAGCACCGTGTACGGGGTGACCCGGGAACGGATCCGGCAGATCGAGTCCACCACCATGTCGAAGCTGCGGCACCCGGCCCGCTGCGAGAGCCTCCGTGGCTACCTCCACTGAGCGGATGCGTACCCGGTCCACCCCGACCGACCATCTTGCGGGGAGGTCCGACCGGTGCTCGGCACAGCGATCCTGATGGTCGCCCTCATCGTCGGCCTGTTCTGCGCCCTGCCGGGACGCTCCCGGACGGGCTCGCCACCGGACTCGACCATGACGTGGCTGGGCGGCGTCCTGGTGGCCGTCTCGCTGGTCCTGGCCCTCACGGTGGCCCTTCCGCCGTCCCTGCTGACCGCCTCCTAGCCCGGATGCGCGAGGGCGCGGTAGGGTATGGACAGGTCGTTCGGTTTCGGTGTTTGTGCGGTGCACGCGCGCGGGAACAGTCTGGGTCTCGCGCAGCGTCACTAAGTTGCTGGTCAGCGCTATCCGGCTCGGCCGGGGGTCTCGCACAGTGCGGGCCCACGAAGCTGCTAGGAGCAAATTACATGGCACAGGGAACCGTGAAGTGGTTCAACGGCGAGAAGGGCTTCGGCTTTATCTCGCAGGACGGTGGCGGGGCGGACGTCTTCGTGCACTACTCGGAGATTGACGGCGCCGGCTTCCGGAGCCTCGACGAGGGACAGCGTGTGGAGTTCACCGTCGGTCAGGGCGCCAAGGGCCCGCAGGCCACCGGCGTGCGCGCGCTCTGAGCTCACCATTCCAGGCAGGAGCCCGGCTTCCCGAGTGGGAGGCCGGGCTCCTGCTGTTTCCAGGCACGGCCTGAATCCGACGTACCCCACGAAGGAGGTCTGCGTGGCCGATCACAGCCTCACCTCGCGTCAGCTCCTCGACGCGCTCACCTACCAGCTCCTCGAGCTGGGCAAGGCGTCCCCGGCCCAGCTCGACGCGGTCCGCGACGCCCTCGTCGACGCCGAACGGATCATCGGGTCGGCGGCCGAGAGCGTCGAACCCGACACCGCGAACCGTCCGGAGCAGGAACCCACCTCGCCGCACTCGTCGGCGCGGCCCTCCGGCCAGGTGCCCGCGGTCGTGTTCGCCGCCCCCACCCCCGCGAAGTCCCGGTCCAAGCGCCGGGCGGCCTGACCTCCCGTCGCCTGCCAGGCGGCGGAACGCGGCGCGAGCAGCGCGACCGCGACGGACAACGAAAGGAACCACAGCGACCTATGGCGCTTCCCAGAACGAGCCACGAGCAGCGCAACGCCGACGCCGAGCAGGCGGTGACCGTCCGTCAGGTCCGCAGCGGCCTGATCGACCACGTGAAGGCCGGCGACGCGTCGATCGAGGTCATCCTCGAGCGCGCCGCGACTGACCCCGTCGTCGCCAAGACCAAGATCAGCCAGCTCGTCCAGGCGCTGCCCGGCTACGGTCCGAGCAAGGCCGCCGCCGTGCTGACCGACGCCGGGATCGCCATGCACAGCCGCGTCGAGCAGCTCGAGCCCCGGGAACGCACGGCACTGATCACGGCGCTCGACGAGCGCCCCTGACCCGGACGCCCTGACCCGGCAGTGGGAGCCAGGCCGCACCGGCCGGCCGCTCTCGGCTCGGCAGCCCGGACAGCGCCCCGGCGGGAGACCGTGCCCGATCGCGACGGGGCGAGCCAGGCCGCCCGGCGAGCGTGGAGCCGGGCTCAGCGGTGCCATCCGACCGGCTCCACGCCGGCCACCGGGGAGTCGAACCGGGTGAGGTGGCCGTTCCGGAGCGAGCCCAGGTAGGCGGTGCGCCGGTCCGGGCCGCCGAACGCGATCGACGAGCAGTGCCCGAGCAGGCCGCCACCGTCCCGCAGGTGCGCGGGACCCATCCGCCCGGTCCGGTACGCCCGTTCCACCTCCGCCACGTACCCGGGCTCGCCGGCGTCGACCACGGTCGTCACCGCGCCGTCCGGCGCCACCCGGAGGACCTTGTTCCCCACCACGCACACCACCCAGACACCGCCGTCGACGTCCATGCCGAGGCCGTCCGGAAACTCGCCCGGGCCGAACTCGGCGACCACCTCGGGTGCCCCCAGCCCGTCGCCACGCAGCGGGAAGCGGGACAACCGCCGGGCGAAGGTCTCGTTGACGTACAGCCAGCGCCCGTCGGGCGAGGGGGCGCACTCGTTGGTGTAGCCCAGCCGGTCGGCGACGATCCTCGGTCCGCGCCCGTCGTCGAGCACGACGAAGCCGCTCCGCGCGCCGGGCCGGTAGTCGGCGTCGCGGGGGACCGCCCGGGTGCTGACGGTGACCCACAGCCGGCCGCTCCGGTCCCTGGTCACGAAGTTGGTCGAGGGCAGCGGCGTGCCGTCCACCTCGCGCAGCACCGGGCTCAGCCGGCCGTCGCGGGTCAGCCGGAACACCCCGCCCTCATCGCCGAGGTGGGCGATCAGGAAGCTGCCGTCGGGTTCCAATGCGACGCCGTTCGGCACGATCGGCCCGGGCAGCTCGCCGCTGCGCCCGGTGTACCGCGTCCGGGTCCGGTCGGGGTGGATGCGGGTCACCCCGCCGTGCGAGTCGCTCACGTACAGGTCCCCGGCGGCGGTGGCCAGGACGCACTCGGGCCTGTCCAGGTCGTGACCGTGCGGCAGCAACGCCGCGAGCTCGACCGGGGCGTTCACTCGCCGCTCCACCTCGGCGGACGCTTCTCGGCGAACGCGGCGGCACCCTCGCGGGCGTCGGCCGACCGCAGCACGTGGCCGGCGATCTCCTCCTGCCGGTCGAAGCTCTCCCCGGTCGACCAGTCCCGTTGCTCGGTGATCACCCGCTTGCTCGCGGCCACCGACAGCGGGGCGTTGGCGATGATCCGGCGGGCCAGGCGGACGCTCTCCGCGAGCGCCTCACCGGGCTCCACCAACCGGTTGACCAGGCCATACCGGTGCATGCTCGCGGCGTCGACGTGGTCACCGGTGAGCGCCATCTCCAGGGCGATCCGGTGCGGGATCAGCCGGGGCAGCCGGATCAACCCCCCGGCAGCGGCCGCGAGCCCGCGCCGTGCCTCGGGCAGCCCGAACGTCGCGTCCCTGGCCGCGACGACCAGGTCGCAGGCGAGCATCGCCTCGAAGCCGCCGGCCAGGGCGTACCCCTCGACGGCGGCGATCAGCGGCTTCTCCGGCGGCGTCCGGGCGATGCCGAGGATCCCGCGGCCCTCGACGCGGGTCACCTCGCCGCGCAGGAACGCCTTGAGGTCCATCCCCGAGCAGAACGTGCCGCCGGCGCCGGTCAGGATCGCGACCCGCAGGTCGGGGCGGGCGTCGAGCTCGTCGACCGCCGCGCAGACCCCGTAGGAGACCGCCCGGTCGACCGCGTTGCGCACCTCGGGACGGTTGATCGTGATGGTCATCAGCCCGTCGTCGATCTCGACGAGCACCTTGTCCGACTCGGTCGCCTGCGCCATCCGCACTCCTCAGATCGATCCGGTCAGCCGTTCGACGGCCTCGCCGTACTGCCGCCGCAACGTGTAGAGGACCTCGGAGACGGAGGTCTCCGCCCGCAGCGCGCCGACCGACTGGCCGGCCGGGGCCGAGTACAGGTCCGCGCGCCGCGCCCGCACGACCCGGCGGTGGGCCTCGTTGTAGAGCACCCCCTGCAGCGGGGCCGGCAGGTAGTCGGGCGCCCCGGGCCGCTCCCACGCCTCGGCCAGCTCGCCGCGGATCATGCGGACCGGCTTCCCGGTCCGCGCCCGCCGCCGGACCGTGCCGTCGCTGCCGGTGGCGAACAGGACCCTGCGCTCGAACTCGTCGAGCTCGCTCTCCCGGGTACCGAGCCAGATCGTGCCGCACCAGACGCCCTGGGCGCCCATGGCCAGTGCCGCCGCGATCTGGCTGCCGTGGGTGATGCCACCGGCGGCGAGCACGCTCGCGCGGTCGCCGGCCACCGCGACGACCTCGGGGACCAGGACGAGCGTGGAGACCTCACCGGTGTGCCCGCCCGCCTCGGTGCCCTGCGCGATGATCACTTCCACGCCGGCGGCAAGCTGCTTCTCCGCGTGCCGGGCCTTACCGCACAGCGCCCCGACCACCACGTCCCGGGCGCGCAGCTGCTCGACGACGTCGGGCGGCGGGGTGCCGAGCGCGCTGACCACCATCCGCACCCCGGGGTGGGCGAGCGCCACCTCGAGCAGCCGCCGTGCCCCGCGCGGGGTCATGGCGCCGCGGCCCTCGGCGAGCTCCCGGCGCAGCCGCGTGCGGTCCTCGGGTGCCAGCTCGGCGACGCCGGCATCGGCGAGGATCCCCTCGACGAACGCCCGGTGCCCGGCGGGGATCATCGCTTCCAGGTCCTCGGGGGCGGCCTCGGCGCGCCGGTCGTAGCTGGTGGGGATCAGCACGTCGACGCCGTAGGGCCGGCCGCCGGTGTGCTCGTCGATCCAGCTCAGCTCCGTCTCGAGCCGGTCGGGGGCGAAGGTCGAGGCGCCGAGCACGCCGAACCCGCCCGCGTTGGTGACCGCGGCGACGACGTCCCGGCAGTGCGAGAACGCGAAGATCGGGTCCTCGCAGCCGAGCCGCCGGCGGATCGGGGTGTCCACCGCTCGCCTCAGCCGGGCACGAAGACGGGCCGGGGCGCTCCGTCGGCGTCCGCCTCGAAGGTGATCCGCACCGGTAGCCCGGTGGACGGCTCCGCACCGCGCAGGCGGCCCAGCACCCGGACCCCCTCGGCCATGTCGACGGTGAGCAGCACGTAGGGCACCTCGTCGGCGACGGCCGGGTCGAACGGGTGGTGCGCGACCGTCCAGCTGTGCACCGTGCCGGCGCCGCCGGCCTCGACCGGTTCCACCGCGAAGGAGTAGCAGGCGTCGCAGAGCACCCTCGGGTAGTGCCGGACCCGGCCGCAGTCGGCGCAGCGTTGCAGGACCAGCCGGCCCTGGGCCGCACCCGCCCGGTACGCGTCGGAATCCATGATCACACCCTCCGCATGATGGCCAGGCCACCGTCGCCCATGTCCCCGTAGCCGGTGGCCAGACCGACCCGCGCGTCCGGCACCTGGGTCCGGCCACCGTCGCCGCGCAGCTGCCGCACGAGCTCCACGATGTGGTTCATGCCCAGCATGTGCCCCTGGGAGAGCAACCCGCCGTGCGTGTTGGTCGGCAGCGCGCCGCCCAGCCGCAGCCGGCCGTCCTCGACGAACTTGCCGCCCTCGCCCTTGGCGCAGAAGCCCATGTCCTCCAGCTGGCAGAGCACCACGTAGGTGAAGCAGTCGTAGATCTCCGCCACGTCGATGTCGGACGGGCGCAGCCCCGCCATGCCGAACGCGACGGGCGCCGCCTTGGCGATGCCGATCCGGGTCAGGTCCGGCCGCTGGGTGATCGAGTTGGGTGAGTCGGGGTGCCCCATCGCGATGCCCGCGAGCTCGACCGGCGGCCTGGCGAGGTCGCGGGCCCGCTCGGCGGAGGTGACCACGAACGCGGCCCCGCCGTCGCTCTCCAGGCTGCAGTCCAGCAGCCGGAACGGGTCGGCGATCATCCGGGACCGCTGGTGGTCCTCCAGGGTGATGGGCTTGGTCATCACCGCGTTGCCGTGCAGGATCGCGTGCTCCCGGCAGGCGACCGCGATCTCGCCGAACTGCTCGCTGGTGGTGCCGTACAGCTCCATGTGCCGGCGCGCCATCGGGGCGTAGAGCTGCGCGGGCGCGATCGCGCCGAGGGGTCGCTCGTACTCGGTGACCAGGTGGAACTGGGGCATCTGGTGGATGCGCACCCCGGCGCGGGCGCCCGAGCTGACGTTGCGCCCGGACGGCACGAGCACCGTGGTGCAGATCCCCGAGGCGACCGCCGCCGCCGCGACCTGCAGCGATCCGATACCGCTCGCGCCGCCGTGCGGGATCACCGCGGAGAACCGCAGGTCCTCGATCCCGAAGTTCGTGACGTACTCCTCGGCCGGGGTGCCGGTGACCCCGACGGGCACCACCCCGTCGATGTCCTTCGGGGTCAGCCCGGCGTCCGCGATCGCCGCCAGCGACGCCTCGAACTGCAGCTCCAGCGCGCTGCGCGGGGACGCCTTGGTGTAGGCGGTCTCGCCGATGCCGACGACCGCCGCCGCGCCGTTCAGTGACATGTCAGGACCTCGGGTTGGTGGTCGACGCCGGGCGGAGCTCCCCGGCGATCTGCTTCCGGTAGCGCACCGGGTCGAGCTCCAGCCCGTACCGGGCGGCGGCGGGGAAGCGGCGCGCGAGGAAGCGCTGCTCGGCCCGGATGCCCTCGGCCATCCGGGCGGCGCTCGGTCTCGGCACCTCGCCGCTGACCAGCGCGGCCATCCACTCGGACTGGACGTCCATCATCGAGATGTTCGCGCCGCCGCTGACGTTGAAGAACCCGATGAAGTACAGGCCCGGCCACTCCGGGTGCACCACCCGGCGGTAGGCCTCCAGGCGCCGGTCGGTGACCGGCGCGATGGTCTTGGGCAGGAACGGCAGGTCGAGCTCGTAGCCGGTGGCCGCGATGATCGTGTCGACCTCCTCGGAGCTGCCGTCGGCGAACCGCACGGTCCGTCCGTCGACGTCGGTGACCCCGGGCCGGATGGCGATCCGGCCGTAGGACACGTGGGCCATGAAGGTCGCGTTGCTGGCCGGGTGGGTGCGCGTCCTCGGGGTACGGAGCCCCCACTGCTCCATCCGACCGTGGTAGACGCGACTGATCGCCCGCATGATCCGGCGCTGCACCGGCCACGGGAACCACGGCTTGTTGATCTTTCCGAGCACCCGGGCGGCCGGCACGCCCAGGATCATCCTCGGCATGATCAGCACCGGCGACCGGGCGGAGGTGACGGTCCGGGACGCGAAGGGCACCAGGTCCGCGGCGATGTCCAGGCCACTGTTGCCGACGCCGACCACCAGCACGCGCTTGCCGGCGAACGGCTCGGGGTCGCGGTAGGAGTTCGAGTGCAGGTACTCGCCGCCGAACCGGGCCGCCCACTCCGGGTGCGCGGGCACGCCCTGGTGCCCGCTACCGACCACCACGTCGTCGAACCCGCGCTCGGAGCCGTCCACGAGCCGGACCGTCCAGCCGCGGCCGGCCCCCGGCTCGCCCCTGGGCTCGATGCAGGACACCCGGGTCCGGAACCGGATGTGTTCCCGGATGCCGAAGTCGTCGGCGAAGGCGTTCAGGTAGTCGCAGACGTCACGGTGCGACGGGAAGACCGGGGTGCCCTCGGGGAACGGGTAGCCGCGGTAGGCGGTGGCCTTCGGCTCGGAGTTGATGTGCAGCGACCGGTAGGCCACCGACAGCCCGTTGTCGTTGCCGTAGACCCAGAGCCCGCCGACGTGCGACCCGGCCTCGTAGACGGTGACCGCGTGGCCGCGCTCCATCAGGTGCCGAGCCGCGCTCAGCCCCGCGGCGCCCGCGCCGACGACGGCCACATCGCTCATCCGCGGCCTCGGACCGGGAGCCGAGCACCGGCGGGCGTCCTGCCCATACGTGAAAGACCCTTCACAAAATCGAATGCTGCCCGACGGCCGGGCGGCCCGTCAAGGGCGCCGCGCACCGGGTCCGGGGCGCCCCGAGCGCCGGCACCCCGGGGCGCGGTGGGGCTCGCCAAGCTACGCAATCTCGAATACTGTTTCGATATGCCGATCGCCTGACGAAGGGCCACGATGCGAGCAGAGGGGCAGCACGCGGAGACCGCCGGCGCCGGCGGGCCGCTGCACGGGATCACGGTCGTCGAGTGCGCCTCGATCGTGCTCGGACCGCTGACCGCCCAGTACCTGGGCGAGATGGGTGCCGACGTGATCAAGGTCGAGCCGCCCGACGGCGACCTCACCCGGGCGATCGGGCCGCGCCGCTCGGAGCGGATGGGCGCGCTGTTCCTGACCAACAACCGCAACAAGCGCAGCGTGGTCCTCGACCTCAAGGTGCCGGACGGACGGGAGACGCTCCGCCGGCTGGTCGGCGGCTGCGACGTCTTCCTGCACTCCATCCGCAAGCCCGCCGCCGACCGGCTCGGGCTGGGCTACGCCGAGCTCGCCGAGACCAACCCGGAGCTCGTGCACTGCCACGTGAAGGGCTTCGCCGACGACGGCCCGTACGGCGGGCGGCCCGCCTACGACGACATCGTGCAGTCGCTGTCCGGGCTGGCGATGCTGCAGACCGTGGTGGCCGGCGAGCCGCGCTACATGCCGGCGATCTTCGCGGACAAGGTCACGGCCGTGCACGCCGCGTACGCCATCAGCCTGGCCCTGCTGCACCGGGAGCGGACCGGCCGGGGGCAGGAGGTCAACGTCGCGATGTTCGAGACGATGGCCGGCTTCAACACCGCCGAGCACCTCTGGGGGCACGTCTTCGAGCCACCCCGGGGACCGATGGGCTACGAGCCGGTGGCCACCGCGGCCCGCCGCCCGTTCCCGACCCTCGACGGGCACATCTCGTTCCTGCCCTACTCCGACGCGCAGTGGCACCGGTTCTTCGAGCTCATCGGGCGGGACGACGTCATGCGGGACCCCCGGTTCGCCACGTTCGCCGGCCGGCAGCAGAACGTGGCGCTGGTCTGGGCCGAGGTCGGCGCGCAGCTCGCCCTGCGGTCCCAGGCCGAGTGGGCCGAGCTGCTCGGACCGGAGGACATCCCGTACGCCCTGGTCAACTCACTGGAGGAGCTGCTGGACGATCCGCACCTGGCGGCGACCGGGTTCTGGCGGCTCGTCCCGGATCCGGACGGCGGGCTGCTCCGGTTCCCGAGCAGCTCGCTGGACCTGTCGGGGTCCCCGGCCCCGCCGCTGCGCCCACCGCCCCGGCTCGGCGCCCACACCGCCGAGGTGCTCGGCGAGCTCGGGCTCGGCGCGGACGACATCGGGCGCCTGATCGACAGCGGCGCGACCCGACCCTGAGGCCACCGGCCCCGACTTGACGCTCCGTGGGCTGGATCACTACGTTTCGAAGTGACGAATCGCAGCTCGAAATCAGGAATCGCGACACCCTGATCACGGGCGCACGACGAAGGGGAGCGGCGATGGATCGCGCGACCAGCGGGTCCCGGACGGCACTACTCGTACTGGACATCATCCCGGTCGTCGTCCCGGCCTTCGGCGGGGACGACGACATGCTTGAGCAGCTGCGGCGCGCCACCGAGGCGGCCAGGGACGCGAAGATCCCGGTGATCTACGTGCGGGTCGCGTTCCGACCCGGCTATCCCGACGTGAGCGACTCGAACGCCCTGTTCGGCCCGCTGCGGGACATGCTGGACTTCACCGAGACCAACGCGGACACCGGGGTCCACGCCTCGGTCGCCCCGAAGGACGGCGACATCGTCGTCACCAAGCGGCGGGTGAGCGCCTTCGCCGGCAGCGACCTCGACGTGGTGCTGCGCTCGCTGCGGGTCGACCGGCTCGTCCTCGCCGGCGTCGCCACCTCCGGGGTGGTGCTCTCGACCGTCCGGCAGGCCGCCGACCTGGACTTCGAGCTGACCGTGCTGTCCGACGGCTGCGGCGACGGCGACCCCGAGGTGCACCGGGTGCTGATGGAGAAGGTCTTCCCGACCCAGGCCACGGTCGCCACCACCGAGGAGTGGATCACCGAGCTCAAGGCGGCCGGTGCCTAGTCCGGTGCACCCGCCGGAGAGCACGACACTGCCCGCGCTGGTCCGCGACTCCGCGCTCGCCACCCCCGACGCGACCGCGCTGGTCGCCGGCCCGGTGCGGCAGACCTACGCCGAGCTCGACGTGGCCGCCCGGTGCGCGGCCGCGGCGCTCGCCGGGCTGGGGGTGCGACGCGGTGACAGCGTCGGCCTGCTCGCCACCAACACCGCGGTGTGGCCCACCGCGGCGCTCGGTGCGATGTGGGTCGGCGCCAGGGTCGACGCGTTCAACACCTGGGTCAAGGCCTGGGACCTGCGGGATCTCCTGGGCCGCTCGGGCTGCCGGGTGCTGATGCTGATGTCGCCCGTCCGCTCGACCGACATGCTGGCCCCGCTGCGCGAGCTGCTGCCCGAGCTGTGGACCGGCCCGCCGGGCGGGTGGCGCAGCGAGCGGTTCCCCAAGCTGCGGCACGTCGTGCTGATCGGCGGGGGCATCGGCGGCGAGATCGACGAGGTGGGTGGCGAGGTGGGCGGCGAGGTGGGCGGCGAGGCACCCCCCGGGGCGCACGACTGGGACTCGCTCCTCGACGCCGCGGCGCCGGTCGACCCCGGTCGGGTCGGCGCCGCCGAGGACGACCCGGCGTACGTCATGTACACCTCCGGCTCCACCCGCCTGCCGAAGGCCGTCCCGCTGCTGCACCGCGACCTGATCCTCAACGGCTTCCACATCGGGGAGCGGATGGGGCTGACCGCCCAGGACCGGGTGTGGCTGGGTTCGCCGCTGTTCTGGAGCTTCGGCGGGGCGAACGCGCTGCCGGCCACGTTCACCCACGGCGCCGCGCTGGTCCTGCAGGAGGAGTTCACCGCGCCGGAGGCGGCCCGGCTGATGGCGGCCGAGCGGTGCACGGCGGCCTACCTGCTGCCCAGCATCGCCGACGCGCTGGCGGGCGTCGCCGACCAGGTCCGGGCGGTGTCCACGCTGCGGACCGGCGTCACGATCGGCCGCCCCGAGGAGATCCGCCGGATCGTCGACGAGCTGGACGTGCCCGGGATCTGCAACATCTACGGGTCCACCGAGACCTACGGGAACTGCTGCGTCACCCACCACGACAGCCCGCTGGAGCTGCGGCTGACCACCCAGGGTCCGCCGCTGCCCGGCGTCGAGCTGCGGGTCGTCGACCCGGATGGCGAGGTCGTGCCCCCCGGTGAGCTCGGCGAGCTGCAGGTCCGGGGCCGGGTGATGCCGGGCTACCTCGGCGCGCCGGAGGCCACCGCCGAGGTGCTGACCGCCGACGGTTGGTTCCGCACCGGCGACCAGTGCGGCGTCGGGGCCGACGGCGCGGTCCGGTTCGGCGCGCGGCTCACCGACATGATCAAGACATCCGGGATCAACGTCGCCCCCGCCGAGGTGGAGAGCTTCCTCAGCGGGCACCCTGCGGTCACCGACGTCGCCGTGGTCGGCGCGCCGCACCCGTCCCGGGGTGAGGTGGTGGTCGCGTTCGTCACCGGTGCGGGCCTGGACGGCGACGAGCTGCGCGAGTACTGCCGGCGGGGCATCGCTGGCTACAAGGTGCCGTGGCGGGTGCTGGTGGTGCCCGAGCTGCCCAGGACCGGCACCGGCAAGCTCACCCGCACGGCGCTGGCCGAGCAGGCCGCGCGGCGGGTGCGCGAGGCTCTGGAGGGAGACCGGACGTGACGGGCAACTGGGGTCGCTGGGGCGCCGACGACGAGGCGGGCGCGCTCAACCTCGTCGACCGGGCCGCGGTGCTCGGCGCCGTCGGGCTGGTCACCGAGGGCCGGACGGTGTCACTGGCCCAGCCGCTCGGGCCGGGGGCCGGGGTCCCGCCGCACCGCGCCGCGCCACGGCGGTTCATGGACCGCGACGGCGGCGACTACGCCGCCGGCGCCCGCGCGCCCGACGGGTTCCACTTCGCCGAGGACACCGTGCTGTTCGGCTCGCACACCGGCACCCACCTGGACGCGCTCGCGCACGCCTGGGCGGGCGACGAGCTGTACAACGGGCACCCGGCGGCCGGCGTGCGCTCCACCCGGGGCGCCCAGCGGTGCGGCGCGGAGAAGCTGCGGCCCTCGGTCACCCGGGGTGTGCTCGTCGACCTCGTCGCCGCGCGGGGCGGCCCGCTGGAGGCGAGCACCCCGATCGGCGCCGACGAGCTCGCGGACGCCTACCGGGGGGCCGGCGTCCAGTGCCGCCCCGGGGACGCGGTGCTGCTGCGCACCGGCTGGTGGGACCGCCACCTCGGCTCCCCGGACTACTTCGACCACGAGCCCGGGCTCACCGACGACGCGGCGGGCTGGCTCGCCGAGCGGGACGTGGCGATCGTCGGCGCGGACAACTACGCCGTCGAGGTCCAGCCCTCCGCGCCCGGCTCGACCTTTCCGGTGCACCTCACGCTGCTGCACCGGCACGGCGTTCCACTGCTGGAGAACCTGGACCTGCGCGAGCTCGCGGCCGCCGGCCGGACGACGTTCCTGCTGGTCGTGGCTCCGCTGCCGCTGGCGGGATCGACCGGCGCGCCGGTGAACCCGGTGGCGGTGCTCTGAGCCGGCCGGCAGCGCACCCGCCGGCCGGGTGACCCCGGACGGACCCGGCCTCAGCCGACCGCGCCGGACCGGCGCAGCGCGTCGATCCGCTCGGCGGACACCCCGTGCTCGGCGAGCACCTCGTCGGTGTGCTCGCCGGCCCGGGCGGCGGGCCGGGCGACCGCGCCGGGGGTCCGGCTGAACCGGGGCGCCGGGGCCGGCTGGGGTACTCCGGCGACGGTGGTGAACGTGCCCCGGTGGACGTTGTGCGGGTGCTCGATCGCCTCGCTCATCCGCAGCACCGGCGCGAAGCAGGCGTTGGTGCCCTCCAGCAGCTCGCACCACTGCGCGCGGGTGCGGGTCCGGAACACCTCGGCCAGCCGCGCGGACAGCTCCGGCCAGCTCGCCGGGTCCCACTGCGCGGGCAGGTCCTCGGCGGCCAGCCCGATCCGGTCGAGCAGCTCCGCGTAGAACCGGGGCTCCATCGCCGCGACGGACACGTGCTCGCCGTCCGCGGTCTCGTAGACGTCGTAGAAGTGCGCTCCCCCGTCGTTCGGGTTCGACCCGCGCTCCTGCACCCAGCCGCCGCGGCCGAGCAGCTCGTACATCATCGTCATCAGGTAGGCCGACCCGTCGACCATCGCCGCGTCGACCACCTGGCCCTGCCCCGACCGGCCCGCCTCCACGAGCGCGGCGGTGATCCCGGTGGCGAGCAGCATCCCGCCGCCGGCGAAGTCCCCGATCAGGTTCAGCGGCGGCACCGGCCGCTCCCCCCGGCGGCCGATCGGCGCCAGCGCCCCGGCCAGCGCGATGTAGTTCAGGTCGTGCCCGGCGGCCTGGGCGTACGGGCCTTCCTGGCCCCAGCCGGTGAGCCGGCCGTACACCAGCTTCGGGTTGCGCCGCAGGCACTCGTCCGGGCCGATCCCGAGACGCTCCAGCACGCCCGGCCGGAAGCCCTCGATCAGCGCGTCCGAGTCGGCCACCAGGTCCAGGACCAGGGCGACCCCCTCCGGGCTCTTGAGGTCGAGCGCGACCGAGCGCCGGCCGCGACCGAGGATGCCGTCGCTGAGCGTGCCCACGCCGGAGGCGGCCGTGGTCCCGGCGTCGGCGGCCGGGATCCGGTCGATCCGGATCACCTCGGCGCCCAGGTCGCTGAGCATCATCGCGCAGAACGGGGCCGGCCCGATCCCGGCGATCTCGAGCACCCGCACCCCCGACAGCGGACCCACCCTCAGTCGCCGACCGCGAGTGTGTCGGGCCCCGGGCGGCCGCGCCCCGGCGAGCCCTGCAGCCTGCCGAGATCGCGCTCCACCAGGGCCGCCGTGGTCGTCGCCGCCTCCACCAGGGAGGACTCCAGCTCGGGGGTCATCCGCATCTTCAACGTGGAGATGTGGATCGCCGCCACCACGCTGCCGTACGCGTCCTGGATCGGCGCCGCGAGCCCGACCACGCCGATGATCGCCTCCTCCCGGCTGAGCGCGTACCCCTGCCGCCGGATGCGGGCCAGCTCCTCGTCGAGCTCGTCGGTCCCGGTGAGCGTGTGCTCGGTCAGCGGCGGCCGGGGCTGGGCGAACAGGCGGCGGCGCAGCTGGTCCTCGTAGGCGGCGAACAGCTTGCCCACCGAGGTCGCGTGCAGGAACAGGCTCTGGCCGAGGCGGATGTCGACGGTGACCGGGTGCGAGCCGGGCAGCCGGTCGACGTAGGTGACCCGCCGGCCCAGCCGCACGGCCAGGTACACGTCCTCGCCGGTGTTCCTGGCCAGGTCCTGCAGGTGCCGCCGGGCGAGCGCGCGGACCTCCAGCCCGTCGACGATCCGGATGCCGAGCCGGACCGCCCGGGGACCGATCGAGTAGCGCAGGTCGTCCGCGACGTTGACCACCTCGGCGGTCACCATCCGCTGCAGCAGGTTGTGGCTGCTGCTGATCGGCAGGCCGAGCCGCTTGCTGATCTCAGTCACGGTCATCCCGTCGGGCCGGCCGACCAGCAACTCGAGCACATCGAAGGTTCGGGAGTAGCGGTCGCCGGCCACGACCACGTCCCCGTCCCGATCCGCCACGTCCCCTCCATCCGTTCGCCGTGCGGGTTCCAGGGTAATCGCGACCTGTTCTGAGAACTCGAAGCCCGCTTCGACTCGCGGTCAGCGCAGGAAGTCCCAGCCCGGCCGGCCGGACACGCACGCCTCGTAGGCGACCGGGTCGATCGTCTGGTAGACGCCGATCGTGCTCGCACCGTCGTCCCTGGTCACCCGGCACAGGTGCTCGTCCAGCCCGCGGATGCCGATCCGCGTCTCCGGCCTGGACAGGTCGTAGGTCTCGCCCTCGGTGAGATCGGGCCCGTCGTACCCGCCCTGGTGGATGTCGCCCCCCGGGGTGCCGCCGTACATCCCGCACCGCAGGTAGGACGTCTGCTGCCCGATCCGCTCGTAGTGCAGTCGCGCCGTCTCCCCGGTGTCGAACCGGTAGTCGACGATCCCCTCGACGAAGATGTCGGTGTCCGGCTCGAAGCGCAGCTGCCGGGTCGGCTTGGCCACCCGCGTCACCCCGGGACGGCTGTGGCCGAACGGGTAGTAGACCCGGTCCCCCCACAGCGTCCAGTCGTCGAACGCGACGAAGGCGTTGCCGGACACCCCGACGTGCAGCCGGCCGCCCAGCGACATCGACGGACCGCCGACGCCTCGGCCGGTGCCCCAGTGCCGGTCCCGGGTCCCGGCCGAGCCGTCCGGCACCTCGATCCGCTCGCCGTCCACCTCGACCCAGCCGGACACGGTGCCGAAGCCCTCGAAGCCGCTGGTCACATCGTTGCGCCGGCCCGGCGGTGTCCCGTTCGCCGAGTTCGACAGCGGCTCCCGGAACACCTGGCGGGTCGTGTCGGTGAACGTCAGCTCGTAGCCGATGCCCCACTCGTTGGGATCCAGCACGTAGCGCCACTCCCGCAGGCCCCGGACGATCACCGGCGCGATCGGGCCGACCCGCAGATCGGCCCGGTCGGCCCCGAGCCGGCGGAAGCTGCGCACCGCCGTGTGCCGGCCCCGGTAGTTGACGATCGCGTAGGCCTCGGCCCGGTCCAGGTTGGGGTAGAAGCTGCCGCCGGTCGCGATCATCACGTCGCCGGTCGGGTCGTGCGAGATCATCCAGTAGCGCTCGTACGCGCGCGGGTCGCCGGACCACATGACCCGGACCGGGTCCGGCGTCTGGTGGATCAGGAAGTCGTCCATGGGCGAGAGCGGGAACTGCTCGTCGAAGTGCTCGTCGTCCATGGTCAGCCCGGGGTGGGCGCGGTTCGGGTCCAGGTCGTTCACGTCGTACGGAACCTCTCGTCGTGCTGTCTCGTGCTGCGGAATCGGGTTCGGAGCTAGGTCGGGTCGATCTCGATCCGCCCCAGCAGGTAGCTCCCGATCCGGGTGCGGGCGGCGAGGCCGGCGGGTGTCCTCGGCAGCTCCCGGATGGCCCGGGCCAGCAGGGCGCGGAGCTCGACGTTGCGCCGGGACACGGCGGCCGGGTCGGGCGGGAGGGGGTCGGGCGGGGCGGGGTCGGGCGGGGAGCCGTCGAGATCCGCCGCCAGCCCGGGCAGCAACGGGGCGATGCCGGCGAGCAGCTCGTCCATTGCCCGGTTGTCCTCGACCAGGAAGGGCAGCATCGGCTCCCAGGACGCCCGGACCCGCTTCAGCAGGCGTCCGGCGTTGCGCAGCAGCTCCGCCGACCCGGCGGACAGCCCGTCGTCGCCCTCCACCAGGTCGAGCAGCCGCATCGCGCCGTCGAGCTGCTCGGGGATCGTGGGCCGCATCTCAGCCGCTCCGCTCGGTGACAGCCGCCAGCAGGGTGCGGAGCACCCCTCTGGTCGGCCGGTAGGGCTCGTCGCTGCGGCCCTCCAGGAACGAGCGCAGGCCACTGACCTGCATCACGGCGGTCTTGAACGTCGAGAAGGTCACCCACCAGGCCAGGCTCGTCCGGTCCACTTCGAACCCGGTGACCCGCTCGTAGTGCCGGAGCAGGTCGGCGCTCTCCCACGTCCCGGCGATCGTGTGCTCACCGGCCCGCAGCGGTTGGGTGACCCAGCCGAGGTCCTCGAGCGGGTCGCCGAGGTGGGCCAGCTCCCAGTCCAGCAGGGCGGTGACCCGGTCGCCCTCGAGCAGGATGTTGCCCGGTTTGAAGTCCGCGTGCACCAGCACGGTCCGCGCCGACGCGGGCGCGGTCTCCCGCAGCCGGTCGATGGCGAGCTCCAGCTCCGGGTACTCCTCGAGCTGGTCACGGCGCAGGATCTCCTCCCACCCCCGCAGCTCGGCCAGCGCCGCGCCGGCTCCGGGATCGGGCAGCAGCTCGCCGATGCCGAGGCCGCGCCAGTCCGTCAGGTGCACCCTCGCGAGCAGGTCGCAGAAGCGTCCCGCCAGTACGGCACGCTCGGCCAGCGGCCGCTCGCCGTTGAGCACCCGGTAGTCGCAGTCGCCGGGCGCGCGCCGCATGACCAGCGACGGCCGGCCCAGCCACGCGCCGTCGGCATCGAGCCAGCGCGCGACCGGCGCGGGCAGGTCGCTGCGCTCCAGCGCGCTCAGCAGGGCGAACTCCGCGCCGCGATCGGTCTCGACCAGGCCGCCGTCCGGGTCCCGGCGCAGGATGAGCGGCTCGCGCTCCGGCGTCGCCCCGGGGGCGGTCACCAGGTCGAACACCCAGTTCTCCCGGGAGCGGCCCACGCCGATGCGGCCCAGGTCGACGATGCGCGGCTGGACGCCGTCCAGGTGCGCCGCGAGGAACGCCCGTAACCGGTCGACGAGCCCGGCCGGGGCCACATCACCGTCCATCGTCCCCACCCGTCCGGCGGCCGTCACCGCGGTCACGACGCCGCTCGCAGCGACTCGCGGTGCGCCGGTGCCGCCACCTCGATCAGCCTCGCCGCGCGTTCGTCGATGCTCCGGCCCCGCAGGTCGGCGACGCCGAACTCGGTGACCGCGAAGTCCACGCCGGACCGCGCGGTGGTCACCGTCCCGTGGTGCAGCCGCCGCACGATGCGCGACTGCCGCCCGTCGGCGGTCGTGGCGGGGACCATGACGATCGAGCGGCCGCCGTCGGAGCGCTGCGCGGCGCGCAGGAACTCCGGTTGGCCGCCGATCCCGCCGACGTAGCCGGACCCGGTCTCCTCGGCGTTGACCTGCCCGGACAGGTCGATCTGCAGCGCGGAGTTCAGCGCCACGAAATGGTCGAGCCCGGCGAGCGCCTCGGGGCGGTTGAGCTCGCGGACCGTCCTGACCAGCACCGCCGACGTCGCGACGTACCGGTACAGCGCGGGCGAGCCGGCCGCCTCGCTGATCACGACCGCTCCCGGGCCGTCCCGCAGCGCACCGGCGCGCGCGAGGCAGAGCAGCCAGTCCCCCACCAGCGTCGAGTGCACCCGCAGGTCGCGCAGGCCCGCCAGTGCCTCGCCGAGGACCGAGGCCACGGCGCCGATCCCGAGCTGGATGGTGGCGCCGTCGGACAGCAGCGGGAGGACGTGCGCGGCGATCCGCCGGTGCACCTCGCGCGCCGACGGTGGCGTGATCACCGGCAGCGGGCGGGAGGTGTGGACCACCGCGGCGAACGCGGAGCGGTGGATCCGGGGCCCCGAGGTCACCGGCATCTTCTCGTTGACCTCGGCGACCACCGCGCGCGCTTGCCCGACGAGCTCGTAGGTGTAGTCGACCGCCATCCCCACGCTGTGGTAGCCGTCGCGGTCCGGCGGGGACACCTGGATCAGCACCACCAACCGTCCCGGCGCGCGCAGCGGTAGCACCCGGGGCAGGTCGGCGAAGTGGCAGGGGATGATCGACACCGCTCCGGCGGCGGCCAGCCCGGCCAGCGGCCCCATCGCCCCGAACGACACCAGGGACAGCGCGCGGGCAGCCTCGCCGGCGAGCACGCCGCTGTGGCTGAGCCCGACGAACACCTCCGTGTCCCGCAGGGCGCCGCCGGCCCGGACGAGCTGCTCCAGCAGCGGCGTCGGCTCGCCCACGCCCTGCGCGACGACGACGAGGTCGCCCGGCCGGAGCACCTCGGTCGGCCACCCGAGGTCCCCGGACGGTTCCTCGGCGACCTCCCTCACGACGCCGGCCCCCGGCGGGCGGGCTGCTTCGCCGCTCGGCACGTCGACAGACCTCCTGTTTACGAAAGACCGAAGCGTACTTCGAGTTGATGAACGCTAGCCGAGGCCGTCGGAGGGCGTCAAGGGCATGCTCCCGGGCCGGTCGAGGCCCGATGCGCAGGGGGCGAACCGGCCCCGGGGAGATCGCCCCAGGGTCCGGGAGTGGTCCTTGACACACTTCTGACCCGCCGCTACTTTTCCGGTTCGGGAAACCAGATTCGAGTTTCGAGGATGGATCAGATGACGGTCACGAAGACGTGGACGGCTGCCGAGAGGGTTCAGCTGCAGGCCGAGTGCGTCGCCCGGCACATCGAGCTGGAGAACGCCGGCGAGCAGGACCGCGTCCTGGAGGAGACCTTCGTCAAGGAGGGCGCCTTCTACGACGTGGTGCCCGGGATCACCCACTTCGAGGGCCTGGCCGACGTCGCCGGGTTCTACGAGAACCTCTTCGCGGTGCTGCCCGACCTGCACATCACGATCAACCACCAGTACGACGTGCCGGGTTGCTCCATCCGGGAGGGCGTGGTCACCGGCACCCATTCGGCCGAGTTCGCCGGGGTCCCGGCCTCGGGCAACTTCGTCTCGTTCGCGTTCTGCGGGCTCTACATCTTCGACGAGGACCCGACCAAGCTCGTCGCCGAGCGGGCCTACTGGGACAACGACGGGCTGATCAAGCAGCTCAAGGGCGAACAACAGGGCAGCGCCACCACCCCCTGGGACGACACGCTCTGACATGGCGGACACCGAACGCGGGCAGCTCCGACGCGACCACTTCACCGACTTCGACCTGGACTCGCCGGAGTTCACCGAGAATTACGAGGACGTGCTCCGGTCGATCGTGGCCGAGTGCCCGGTGGCGCACAGCAACGTGGCCGGTGGCTACTGGGTGGTCAGCCGCTACGACGACGTGCGGGCCTGCGCGCAGGACTGGCAGACGTTCTCCAGCGAGGGCGGGTTCGAGCCCGGGCGCGGTGGCGACTCCGGCGGCGCGAAGCTCTACCCGGTGGAGCTCGACCCGCCGTACCAGACCCGGTGGCGCAACGCGCTCGGCCCGTACTTCGGCCCCCGCGCCATCCGGAGCCGGGCGGACAGCATCCGCGCGCAGGTGAACGACCTGATCGACGGGTTCGTCGAGCAGGGCCGCTGCGACTTCGTCGACGAGTTCGCCGCGCACCTGCCCGGCCGGGTCTTCTTCGCCAGCTTCCTCGGGGTCCCGCTCGACGAGCTCCCCTACATCCAGACCGCCACGGACAACGCGATGCGCGGCCCGATGGAGGGCCGGCCCGAGGCGTGGGCCCAGGTGGCCGCCTTCCTCGACAACTACCTGCGGATGCGGGAGAAGGAGCCGCCGCGCGGCGACTTCGTGGACGTGGTCCTGGCCGGGGTCGAGGACCACGACGGCAACCCGTGCTCGTGGGAGCACAAGCTCTACGTGATCATCGACCTGCTCGCGGGCGGGATCGGCACCACCACCTACCTGCTCGCCGGCATCGCCCACCACCTCGCCACCCACCCCGAGGACCGGGCTCGCCTGGCCGAGGACCGCACGCTGTGGCCGGGGGCCGTCGAGGAGTTCATCCGGTACTACGCGGCCATCGTCGCCCTCGGGCGGACCGCGACCCGGGAGACCGAGGTCGCCGGGCAGAAGATCGCCGAGGGCGACTTCCTGATGCTGGCCTTCGCCGCGGCGTGCCGCGACCCGAAGGTGTTCGACCGGCCGCACGACGTCGACATCACCCGCAAGATCACCGTGAACCCGGCGTTCTCCTTCGGCCCGCACCGCTGCATCGGCTCGCACGTCGCCCGCCTGGAGGCCATGCTCACCCTGGAGGAGATGCTCCGCAGGCTGCCGGACCTCGCGCTGGCCGACGGCGGGGAACCCGTCTACAGCAACAGCACCATCGCGCGCAACATCGACACCCTGTCCGTGCGGTTCACCCCCGGGCCGCGCGAGGGTGGCGGCGGGACGGCGGAGCCCGGGCGGTGAAGTACCGGGTGGACGAGGCGCTGTGCTGCGGGCACGGTCAGTGCCACGCGGTCGCGCCGGACGTGTTCGACCTGGACGACGACGGCTTCAACACCGCCGCCGGCAGGACCGCCGACGTCGACCCCGCCCTCGAGGGCGCCGCGCGCGAAGGCGCCGACGGCTGCCCGGAACAGGCGATCCAGCTGTTCGCCGGAGCAGACCCAGAAAGCGAGACCCCGTGATCCCACGGACGATCTTCTCCGCCGAGCACGAGCTGTTCCGCGACACCGCGCGCCGGTTCATCGCCGCCGAGGTGGTGCCGCAGTACGCCAAGTGGGAGTCCGAGGGCATCGTGCCCCGCGAGGTGTGGCGGGCGGCGGGCGAGATCGGGCTGCTGTGCCCCATGGTGCCCGAGGACGACGGCGGCCCGGGCGGGGACTTCCTGCACAGCGCGGTGATCACCGAGGAGATGGCCCGGGTCGGCGCCGTGGCCCCCACGTTCTACCTGCAGTCCGACATCGTCGCGCCCTACCTGGTGCACCTGGGCACCGAGGAGCAGAAGCGCCGGTGGCTGCCGGGGATGATCTCCGGCGAGGTGGTCGCCGCGGTCGGGATGTCCGAACCGTCCGGCGGCAGCGACCTGCAGAACCTGCGTACCACCGCTGTGCGGGACGGTGCCGACTTCGTGGTGAACGGGCAGAAGGTGTTCATCACCAACGGGCACAGCGCGGACCTGCTGGTGCTCGCCTGCCGCACCAACGACACGCCCGGTGCCAAGGGGGTGAGCCTCCTGCTGGTGGACACCACCACCCCGGGGTTCCACCGGGGGCGCAAGCTCGACAAGATCGGCTGCCGGGCGCAGGACACCTCGGAGCTGTTCTTCGCCGACATGCGGGTCCCCGCGGCCAACCTGCTCGGCGACGAGGGCCGGGGCTTCTACGCCCTGATGAGCGAGCTGGCCCAGGAGCGCCTGGTCCAGGCGGTGCGCGCGGTGGCGTCCGCCGAGGCCGCGCTCGGCTGGACGCTCGACTACTCGCGGGACCGCGGGATGTTCGGGCACGCGCTGGCGGACTTCCAGAACACCCAGTTCGTGCTCGCCCAGCTGCACTCGGAGGTGCTCGCCCAGCGGGTGTTCGTCGACCGGTGCATGCAGCTGCACGTCGACGGCGCGCTCGACGCCGTGGACGCCGCCAAGATCAAGATGATCACCACGCAGCTGCAGGGCCGGGTGATGGACGAGTGCGTGCAGCTGTTCGGCGGCTGGGGCTACATGACCGAGTACCCGATCGCGCGCGCGTTCGTCGACGCGCGGATGACCCGGATCGGCGGCGGCTCGGTCGAGGTGATGAAGCACATCATCGGCCGCGCGCTGTTCGCGGAGCGGCGGGCCTAGCCTAGCTGTAGTGACCGGAGACGTTGGTCGAGGTCGTGTGACGAGACGACCTGATTGATCTTGATGGGTGAGGACCTCCTGTGGAGGTTGTGGAGCTGTCTGACGGCATCCACTTCCGCACCTCAGGAGGTCCTCGTGACC